>CAMFIY010000201.1 GCA_945952575.1 uncultured Leucobacter sp. | reverse complement strand
CGATCCCGCGCGCCGGGTGGCACCCGCGCCCGGTTCCGTGCCAGGCGACTCGATTCCGAGCGCCGAGCCGGGGGTGCGCCCGTGGCTGCCGGTGGTCTACGGGGCGCGACCGGAGGACGCGCTCTCCGGCCCCTCCGGTCAGCACTCCGCCGGGCTCTCCGCAGCGGAGCCCCCGGTGCGCTCCGCGGATGCCATCGCGCAGGAGGCGCTCTCCGCCCGGGCCGAGGAGCGCGGACGGCTCCCCTCGCTCGCCCGCCGCGAGCGCCGTCGCGCATCTGCGACACTGCTCGGCTACGGCGTCGTCTGCGTCGTCTCGCTCTGCGGCCTCGTCGCCGTGGGCGTGCTGGCCTTCCGCTGATCCTCTGCGCGGCAGAGCGTACGCTGCGGCGCAGTGACGCCTCGCGGTCTCGAACCGTGACCATCTTGAGATAAAAACACTTGCGCAGACACACTCAGTGCAATGTAATATTGCACTGTTTGGCTCGCAGGTCTCGACCGGTGCCATCCAACGATTCAATGAAGCATCACTGGAAAGGAACCCCAGATGTTCTCACGTTCTTCTACTCGCCGGCTCGCCGCAGCCGTCGCGCTGGCTGCGGGCGCAGCTCTCGCGCTCTCCGGATGCTCGGGCGGACTCGCCTCGGGCGACAGCTCCGGCGGCGACGACAAGGGCCCGATCAAGCTCGGGATGCTGGCGCCGTTCTCCGGTTCGGAGGCCGCGTTCGGCGACTACATGAAGTTCGGCGCTCAGCTCGCGATCAACGAGGTGAACGACGGCGGCGGGGTCGACGGGCGCAAGCTCGAGCTCGTCACCGAGGACGACGCGTGCGACGCGACCACCGCGGTCGCCGCCGCTCAGAAGCTCGTCACCGAGGGAGTCAAGGGTTCCGTCGGCGGCTACTGCTCGGGCGCGACCCTGCCGACCCTGCCGATCTTCAAGGACGCTGGTATCGCGATGGTGATCCCGGCCGCGAACTCGAACGAGCTCGTGGGCCAGGGCGCCTTCCTCGTCAACGGCACCGGCACTCAGCAGGCCGAGGCCGCGGTCAAGTGGATCGGCATGTCCGGCGCCAAGACCGTCGTCATCATCGACGACAACCAGGCCTACCCCAAGGATCTCGCCGACTCGATCGAGAAGCAGGCCACGGGAGTCACCATCAAGCGCGAGCACGTGAATCCGAAGGAGAAGGACTTCTCGGCCAACGTCAACAGCGTGCTCTCCGCCAAGCCCGACTACGTGGTCTGGACCGGCTACTACCAGGCCGGCGGCCTGCTCATCAACCAGCTCCGCGGCGCCGGGTACACCGGCCCGATCCTGGTCGGCGACGGCTCGGTCGACAAGCAGCTCTCCGCCATCGCAGGTGCGGACTCGATGACCGACGTCTACGGCACCTTCACCCGCACGCCCGACATGCTCGAGAACGGCGAAGGGTGGATCGCGGACTACAAGAAGGTCTCGGACGGCAAGGATCCCGGCCCCTACTCGATCCAGACCTACGAGGCCGTCAAGGTGATGGCGCAGGCGATGACCGACGCGGGCGGAACCGACTACCAGAAGGTCGTCGACGCGCTCAAGGGTCTCAAGGACTTCCCGCTGCTGACGGGCAACCTGACCTTCGCCGCCGACGGATCGCGCGAGGGCGGCGGCTTCGTGATCGTCGCTCCGACCGGCGCCGACGGCTCCTTCGTGCTGAAGGACGACCTGAAGGGTTGAGCGCCGTGACGGGGTCCCCCGAAACCGCCCTCCGGGGTGGGCCCGGGGGACCCCGTCGACGCTCGCCCTCCACGTCTCAGAGAGGCACCGTATGTTCCAATTGATCTGGAACGGGCTCTTCGTCGGCTCGTTCTACGCGCTGGTCGCGCTGGGCTACAGCATGGTGTACGGCATCATCAAGCTGCTCAACTTCGCCCATGGCGACCTCTACATGCTCGGATCCTTCATCGCCTTCGTCGTGCTCGGCGGGCTGACGGGTCTATTCGGCATCGGCTCGATCCCGATCCTGCTGCTCGTGCTGCTGATATCGATGCTCCTCACGGGCGGATTCGGCGTACTCATCGAGCGCATCGCGTATCGGCCGCTGCGCAAGAGCCCCCGGCTCTCCGCCCTGATCACCGCGGTCGGCGTCTCGTTCACCATCGAGTACGCGGTGCGGCAGATCTTCGGCGCGAGCCCCCTGGTCTTCCCCATCCGCCTCTCGGGCGCACCGGTCGAGATCCTCGGCGCGCGCATCACGATGCCTCAGGTCGTGCTCATGATCGTCGCCGCGATCCTCATGGTGCTGCTGCAGCGCTACGTGATGCACTCGAGGGAGGGGCGCGCGATGCGGGCGATCGCTCTCGACCAGAGCGCGTCGCTGCTCATGGGCGTGAACGTCAACAAGGTCATCTCGCGCACCTTCTTCATCGGATCGGCCCTCGCGGGTGCGGCCGGTGTGATGGCCGCCGCGTACTACGGTTCGATCGACTTCCTGATGGGGTTCGTCATCGGCCTCAAGGCCTTCACCGCGGCCGTGATCGGCGGCATCGGCAACCTGTACGGCGCGATGGTCGGCGGTATCGTCCTCGGCCTGCTCGAGTCGTTCGGCACCAGCTGGTTCGGCGGCGAATGGCGAGACGTGTTCGCCTTCGGCTTCCTGATCCTGTTCCTCGTGTTCAAGCCCACCGGTCTGCTCGGTGAGCGCGTCGTAGAGAGGGTCTGATCATGGCGAAAACCACTCACCATCTGCAGGCGCCCGCACCGATCATCGAGCGGCCGCCGGCCGTCTCGGGCATCCTTGCGCCCCAGCGCTTCATGAAACTGCTCGCGCTGGTCATGTTCATCGGGGCGGCGGTGCTGCCGTTCATCTCGGCGAGCCCCTACCTCATCTCGATCCTGACCTCGGCGATGATCTACGTCGTGCTCGCGATGGGACTCAACGTCGTGGTCGGCTACGCCGGCCTGCTCGACCTCGGCTTCATCGCATTCATGGCGGTCGGCGCCTACACGAGCGGCATCCTCACGACCCAGCTCGGCTGGAGCATGCTCGAGACCATCCCGGTCGTCGTGCTGGCCTGCATCGTCGCCGGCCTCGTGATCGGCGGACCCACGCTGCGCCTGCGCAGCGACTACCTCGCAATCGTGACGCTGGGCTTCGGAGAGATCATCAGGATCACGGCGAACAACCTCGACATCACCGGCGGCCCCTCGGGCATCCACGGGATCCCGACCTGGTCGTTCTTCGGCTGGTCGTTCTCGGACGGCCTCGTGCTCGGCGGCATCACCTTCAACTCGAAGATCCTGTTCTACTACTTCGTGCTCTTCGTCGGCATCGGCCTCGCCGTCGTCGCGGTCTCGCGGCTCGGCAAGGGCAAGCTCGGTCGCGCCTGGAAGTCGGTGCGCGACGACGAGGACGTCAGCGAGGCGATGGGGATCAACGGCTACAAGACGAAGCTGATGGCCTACATCATCGGTGCGGTCTGGGGCGGTTTCGCCGGCACGCTGCTCGGCGCGCACCTCTCCGCGATCTCGCCGAACAGCTTCGAGTTCCTCTATTCGGCCCTGGTGCTGATGGCCGTCGTGCTCGGCGGCATGGGCTCGACTCCCGGCGTGATCATCGGAGCCCTGTTCGTCTCGCTCGCGCCGGAGTTCCTGCGCGAGTTCAGCGAATGGCGTTATCTGCTCTTCGGCATCCTGCTGGTGGTCGCGATGATCTTCCGTCCGAAGGGCATCTGGCCGGCGAACGCCGTCCTGCCCTTCTTGAAGAAGCGCGAGATCCCGCAGGTGCCGGCCACCGCGGCGATCGGGGTGGTCGGCGAATTCGATGAGCTCGACGGACTCGAAGATGAAGGGAAGGGACGGCGATGAGCGACTCCAGCGCATCCGTCATGGAGCCCCCGGCGCCGCGAGCGGGCGGCGCCCTCGGCCGGGTGATCCTCGAGGTGAAGGATCTCGCGGTCTCCTTCGGCGGGATCAAGGCGGTGAACGGCCTCAGCTTCTCGGTGCACGAGGGCGAGATCGTCTCGGTGATCGGTCCGAACGGCGCCGGGAAGACCAGCGCGTTCAACTGCATCTCGGGGTTCTACCGGCCGAATCAGGGGGCGGTCGTCTTCGACGGCGAGCCCATCACTCGAAACAAGCCGTCGCGGATCACTCAGCTCGGCATGGCCCGCACCTTCCAGAACGTGCGCCTCTTCAAAGAGATGACCGTGCTGGACAACGTGAAGACGGGTATGCACACGCGGCTCGGGCAGAACGTGTTCGATGCGATGCTGCACACTCCGCGCTACCGGCGCAGCGAGGCGCAGTGCACCGAGGATGCGCGGGGCTGGCTCGACTTCGTGGGCTTCCGGGCCGACGACGAACTGCTGGTCACGCAGCTGCCCTACGGCGAGCAGCGCCGCGTCGAGATCGCCCGGGCGCTCGCGACGCAGCCGAAGCTGCTGCTGCTCGACGAGCCGGCCGCCGGTCTCAACCACAACGAGAAGCAGGAGTTGATGGCGCTGATCCGCAAGATCCGCGACCTGGGCGTCGGCATCGTGCTCATCGAGCACGACATGGGTCTCGTGATGCAGATCTCCGAGCGGATCGTGGTGCTGAACTACGGCAAGGAGATCGCGGACGGGACGCCCGAACAGGTGAAGAACGATCCGGCCGTGATCGCCGCCTACCTCGGTGAGGAGGAAGAGGAATGAGCAATCTCGTACTCGAGGACGTCGAGCTCTACTACAACCGGGTGCACGCGCTGCGTTCGCTCTCGTTCGAGGTGGCGGAGGGCGAGATCGTCGCGCTGCTCGGCAACAACGGCGCCGGGAAGACGTCGACGCTGTCGATGATCTCCGGGCTCGTCCGGGCGAAGAGCGGCGCCGTGCGGTGGGGCGAGCACGATCTCGCGAAGCTGCAGCCGTGGGACATCGTGGGCGCCGGTCTCCTGCACATCCCGGAGGGTCGCAAGATCTTCTCCACCATGACGGTGCACGAGAACCTGCTGCTCGGCGGCTATCTGGTGAAGGATCAGAAGCTCATCAACGAGCGTGCGGACCATGCCTACGAGCTGATGCCGCGCCTGCTCGAGCGGCGCACCCAGCAGGGCGGCACGCTCTCGGGCGGCGAGCAGCAGATGCTCGCGCTCGGGCGCGCACTCGTGGGCGGGCCGAAGCTGCTGCTGCTCGACGAGCCGACGATGGGCCTCGCGCCGCTGATCGCGAAACAGGTCATGGAGATCGTTCAGGCGGTCAACCAGCAGGGCACGACGATCCTGCTGGTCGAGCAGAACGCGAAGGCGGCCCTGAAGATCGCGAACCGGGCGTATGTGCTCGAATCCGGGCGCGTGACGCTGTCGGGTCCGGCCGCCGAGCTCGCCGAGGATCCGCGCGTGATCGAGGCGTATCTGGGAGCGTAGCCCTTTCCCACCCGTCTCACTCATCGAGAAGTGGATGGCTGCTCTTTCGTCACACTTGACGGAGCAGACATCCACTTCTCGATTCGGGCTCATCGGGCGAGGTAGGGGCGCATGGTCGCCGGAGCGACCGGATTCAGCGGGACGCCGAGGAACTCCGCAATGCGACGCGCGGTCTGGAGGGGCCGCCCGAGGACATCCTCGTGATGCAGACGCAGGATCCGATAGCCGGCCGCGCGCGCCCGGTCCAGCCGGTACTGATCCTTCAGGTACTGCGCCCGATCGGTCCGATGC
>CAMFIY010000200.1 GCA_945952575.1 uncultured Leucobacter sp. | reverse complement strand
GTACGCGACCGTCGATGGGGCTCAGGTTGTCGGCCGTCTCGCCCGCGAGCGGGCTCGTGAAGGACCCGTCGATGAAGAGGCCGCCCTCGGGTGCGGTCTCGGCGGCGATCGCCGCCCAGTCGGTCGTGGCTTCGAGCGTCATGTTCTTCTCCTTGTTCGCTTGAGTTCGTGTTACTTCCGCTGGCCCCACAGCTCGGGCTGCCGGTCGGAGGCGGGTGTGCCGGTGGCCATGTCGGCCCAGAGGGCGTCGGCCGCGGCCTGGTCGTGCCGGAGGTCGACGAGGATCTCGCCGTCCTTCATCACCAGGCGGGGCCGGGCGAGGGCGCGGAGGTCGGTCAGCGGATCGCCGTCGAAGACCGCGAGGTCGGCGCGCTTGCCTCGGCGGATGCTGCCGATGCTCGGGTCGCCGATCGCGTCGGCCGAGACCTCGGTGGCGGCCAGCAGCGCATCGATGGGGGCCATGCCCGCGTCCACGAGCGCCTCGATCTCGCACACCATCGCGTCGCGCGCCGGGATCCAGTGCACGGGATCGGTGCCGGCGAAGATCTTGACGCCCGCGGCCATGGCGCGCTGCGCCGACTCGCGATGGATGCGCGCGATGTTCCGGTCGTAGATCGGCGCCCGCTCCTCGCTGATGGTCTTCCCGATGTTGAGGTGCGTGTTCGTCGAGAACGCCCACAGCGTCGGCACGTAGAAAGTGCCCTGATCCGCCATCTGCCGCACCAGTGCGTCGTCGAGCGTGAGCCCGTGGTCGATCACGTCGATGCCGGCGTTGACGGCGGCGCGGGCCGCCGGGATGCCCTCGCAGTGACAGCCGACGCGCGTGTCGAGCAGGTGCGCCTCGGCGACCGCGACGGCGATCTCCTCGTCGTTCAGGTAGCGCAGGCAGGTCGTCCAGTCCGAGTCCGCGGTCGTGTGGGAGAGCACGAGCTTGATCATGTTCGCGCCCGACTTGATCTCTTCGCGCACCGCCTTGCGCACGTCGTCCGGTCCGTCGACGAAGTGGTTGCGCCAGTCGACCGGGGCGCCGCTGCCGACGATGTTGGGGCCCGCGGTGTAGGCGCGCGGTCCGACGATGCGGCCGGAGGCGATCTCGTCGCGCAGCTGATGGGTGCCGCGATGCTTGCATCCGGGATCCCGCAGCGAGGTCACGCCGGACTCGATCTGCCGCTTCGCCATGATGACGCCGTCGATCACCGAGGTGGTGATCAGCTTGGCGTCGGCCTCCACGCCGGATCGGCTCATGAGGTGCGTGTGCCCGTCGATGAGACCGGGCATGATGTGGGCGCCGGCGACGTCGATCACGTTCGCCGCGTCCGAGGGCAGCTGCGACGCGGGTTCGATCGCGACGAAGCGGCCCTCCTCGATGACGACCATGTGCTCGTCGACGAAGGCGCGCTTGTCGCTGTCGAGGATCGGGCCGCCGAGGACGAAAACCGTGCCGTCGAACTGCGTGCTCATGAGTTGCCTTTCTTGTCGGTGGTGGGGGAGGCGGGGGCGACGGGCGCGCGCTCCGCGAGGGTCTCGGCCATCCGGATGCCGGAGAGCAGACCCGAGACGACCGGGATCCCGATCCGTGCGGCGAGCGGCTCCGCCAATCGGCCCATGACCGAGCCGGTGAGGACGAGCGCGTCGCCGAGCTGCGACCGGTCGGCGCCCGCACAGGCCTCGGCCAGCTGCGCGAGCAGCCGATCGGGATCCGATGCCGCGGAGGCGCTCGAGCTCTCGGCCGCGATGACGCCCGCCAGCCGGGCGTCGAGACCGTAGCCCCGCACGAGCGAGCGCATCCCCCGGGCCTTGCCCGGCGCGAGCACGGCGACGCTGAAGCGCTCGCCGAGGGCGCAGGCGTGGAGGAACCCGGCCTCGGCGATACCGACCACGGGTCGGGTCGTGACCTCGCGGGAGGCGGCGAGGCCGGGATCGTTGCCGCACGCGACGACGTACGCGTCGTAGGACTCGCCGTGCGCGCGCACGACCTCGGCGGTCTCGACCGCGGCGACCGCGAGGTCGAGCCGGGAGTCGATGCCGCGCGGGCCCCGATTCGGGTTCATGAAGTCTGCCTCGGTGCCGGGCAGCAGCCACTCCGCCGCCGTCTCCGCGAGCTGCGCGGTGACGAGCTCCGAGGAGTTCGAGTTGACCACGGCGATCCTGCGCCGGCGTCCCGAGGGGTCTGGACCGCCGCTGCGCCGGATCGTCGTGCTGCCGGAGCCGGTCATCACGCCGCCACGTAGCACTGCTCGGTGATGTCGCGCGCGCCGGCATCCCGCAGCTCACGGCGCAGCGTGCCGTGACGCATCACGAGCACGCGATCGCACAGGTGGCTGAGCTCCTCGTGCTCGGAGGAGACCATGAGGATCGCCGTGCCCTCGCTCGCCATGCGGGCGACGTGCTCGAGGATCGTTCGCTTGGCGCCCACGTCGACGCCCTGCGTCGGCTCGTGCAGCACGAGCACCTTGACCCCGGAGCGCGCGGCCCACTTGGCGATCAGCACCTTCTGCTGGTTGCCGCCGCTCAGGGTGGCGAGCTCGCGATCGGGATCCCCCATCGGGCGGACGTCGAAGGTCTGCATGCCGGCGAGGACGTCGGTGCGCTCCGCCTTCGCGCGGATGAGCCCGCCGCGGACGAAGCGGTCGAGCGAGACCATGGTCATGTTCTCGGCGATCGAGGCGGTCATGATGCCGGATCGGCGCTTGCGGTCGGCGGGCAGGATCGCGATGCCCGCAGCGGTCGCCGCGGTCGGCGAGGACGGCTTCACCGCGGCGCCCTGCAGGCGGATGGTGCCCCCGGAGGAGGCCAGGCTGCCGAGCAGCAGATCGGGGACGTCGTCGTGGCCGGCCCCGGCGAGACCGGTCAGCCCGACGATCTCGCCCGGGCGGATGTCGAAGGAGAGCTCGGCGACGCCGGCTCCGGCGAGACGGCTCACCTCGATCACCGGGGGCGCATCGGCCCGCACGTGGCTCTCGCGGTCGGGGAAGTGGGATTCGAGCTCGCGGCCCAGGATGTGACGGGCGAGCTCCTTCTCATCGGCGACCGTGCTCGTGGGCGCCGACATCACGAGGTGTCCGTCGCGGAGCACCATCACGGAGTCGGTGACCTGCAGCACCTCTTCGAGGCGGTGGGTGCAGAAGGCGATGGCCGTGCCCTGCTTCGCCGCCGCGCGCATCGCCTCGAAGAGGCGGTCCCGCTCGGCACCGGTGAGGTTGGCGGTCGGCTCGTCGAGCACGAGAAGCGAGGATGAGGAGCGACCGCGCGCGTACACGGCGCGCGCGATGGCCACGACGGCCTTCTCCGCCTGGGTCAGCTCCTCGACCGGCCGGCGCGGGTCGACGTCGACGCCGAGCTCGCCGAGCAGCTCGCGTACCTTCTTCGCCTGCGACTTCCAGTCGATCAGGCCGAAGCGCGTCAGCATCGCGCCGGCGAAGACGTTCTCCATGACGGAGAGCGATCCTGCCAGGCCGAGATCCTGGTGGACGAAGGCGAAACCGAGATCGGCCGAGCCGGTCGGGCTGAGCGGCAGCGAGACCGGCGAGCCGTTCACCCTGAGCTCGGCGCCGCGATCCGGCTCGTAGATGCCCGCGAGGATCTTGAACAGCGTCGACTTGCCGGCGCCGTTCTCGCCGAGCACACCGGTGACGGTGCCGGGGGCGAAGGTGTACGAGATGTCGTGGAGCACGCGGTTGACCCCGAAGGTCTTGCTGACGTGCGCCAGCTCGATACCGCCGGTTGCGGTGTCCGTCTGCGACATGAGAGCTCCTCGATACGAATGGGTGCGGACGGGTGCGGGCCGATCCATCCGGCCCGCACCCGCGGCGACTACTTCTGCCAGAGAGCCGCGTACTGGGACTGGTAGTCGACGTTGTCGAACAGCGCCGCCTCGGACGTGATGTCGACGCCCTTCAGGTTGTTGGCGTCGAACAGCTTGATCGGCACCTCGGACATCGCGGGATCCTCGCCGGCGAGGGCGCGGAGCGTGCGGTCCATCATGGCCCAGCCGAGCCAGTCGTTGCTGTTGCCGACGCTGACGGCCTGGACGCGTCCGTCGACGATGTAGCCGAGGTTCGCCTCGACCGCGTTGATGCTCCCGACGCGGATGTCCTTCGCCCGGCTCGACTGCTCGACCGCGGGGATGGTGAACTGCGCAATGCCGTCGATCGCCGGGAAGATCCAGTTGAGCTTCGGGTTCGACGAGATCTGCGCACCGGTCAGGGTCTCTGCCGCGGTCTTGAAGTTCGACTGCATCAGGTCGTCGATCTTCAGCGAGCACTCAGCGGAGCAATACTTCTTGAAGCCGTCCTCGATACCGGCCTTCATCGCCGAGAAGGTCTCGATCGAGGGCAGGTTCTGGACCGCGCCGTGCACGGCGCCGTCGGTGTTCGCCACGGCGTAGGCCGCGAGCAGCTCGCCCGACTTCTGGTAGTCGATGCTGACCTCGCCGGCCGCACCCTTCTCGAGGTCGGCGTGGACGTCGACGTTCAGCGCGCCGACCACGGGCACACCGGCCTGGTTGGCGCGATCGATGGCCGTGGGCAGCAGGTTGAAGTTGATGCCGAAGGCGACGATGGCCGCCGACTTCGCGGCGAGCGCCTGATCGATCTGCTTGGCCGCGGTGTCTGTGGAGCCCTTGGCGTCGTAGATCTCGACCTTGACGCCGGCCTTCTCGCCAGCCGCGGTCATGCCGTCGAGGACGGCGCGCACGAAGGGCAGGGAGTTGTCGAGCGTGATCGCCGCGACGGTCTTGCCCGAGAATTGGGAGACGTCGAAGGCCTCGCCGGGTGCGACGAAGGTCGCCGGTGCGGCGCTGTCCTCGACGAACTTCTGGGCCGCGGCCTTGCCTTCGGTGGCGTCGACCTTCGACCCCGAGAGATCGGTGCTGGCGCTCTGACAGGCGGTGAGTGTGACCATCGACGCGGCGAGGCCCAGGGCTGCGATCGCTTTCACGATCTTGGTGGAGTGCTTCATCGCACGGTTCCTTTCGGTTCGAGGAGTTGAGTGAATGGATCGGATGGGTGGGTGGACGGGTGGGGCGGAGACGGGGTCAGCTCTTGGTCTTTCCCGACTTGCGACTGACGATCGCGGCGAACGCCACCGCGAGTACGAGCGCACCTCCGTTGAAGACGCTCTCGAGCCAGCCGGCCCCGCCGAGCATCTGCAGGCCGGTGACGCCCGTGACGACCAGGAAGACCGCGATGACCGTGCCCCAGGCGTTGAAGCGGCCGGGCTTGATGACGGTCGCGCCGAGGAACACCGCGGCGGCGCCGGGAAGCAGGAAGGCGGAGCCCAGGTTCGGATCCGCACTGCCGAGCCGGCCGACGTTGAGCACGCCGGCGAGCCCGCAGAGGAAGGCGCTCGCGGTGAGGGTGAACACGCGGATCCGGTCGGTCGGCAGACCGCTCAGGCGCGCGACCTCCCGGCCTTCGCCGGTGAAGTAGATGTAGCGGCCGAGGGGAGTGTGCTCCATGAAGAGCCAGACCAGAACCGCGATGAGGAGCGCGATGTAGACCGGCAGCGGCAGCCCGAGGAACTGCGCCGTGGCGACCGCGGTGAGGAAGTCGGGCGCCCCCGCGATGACCTGCGAGCCGGAGATCGCGAGGGTGAGGCCGGTGATGACCGTTCCCATGCCGAGCGTCGTGATCATCGAGGTGACGCCGATCTTCACGATGAAGAAGGAATTGAGCAGGCCCCAGAC
>CAMFIY010000199.1 GCA_945952575.1 uncultured Leucobacter sp. | reverse complement strand
CGACATCGACGGCCGGCAGGAGTTCGAGCTTCGGGCTGTGGCTGAGGGTGGTCATCTGGATCTTTCTCTGAGTGCGTTGATTCGGTGCCGGGTGCGCTGGGCTGCCGGGCTACAGGGACCCGATCCAGTTGCGCAGCAACCGGATCCCCGCCTCGCCGGACTTCTCCGGATGGAACTGCGTGGCGGAGAGCGGGCCGTTCTCCACCGCCGCGATGAAGCGTTCGCCGTGCATCGCCCAGGTCACGAGAGGCGTCGTGGAGCCGCCGCGGCCTTCGAGGCTCCACTCGGTCGCGGCGTTGCTGTGCACGAAGTAGAAGCGTTCGGATCCGAGCCCATGGAACAGCACGGAGGCCTCGGGCGCTTCGATCGTGTTCCAGCCCATGTGCGGCAGGCGCGGCGCGTTCAACTCGCGCACCGTCCCCGGCCACTGGCCAAGCCCCTCGGTCGACTCGCCGCGCTCGATGCCACGCTCGAACATCACCTGCTGGCCGACGCAGATTCCGAGCACCGGGCGACCGCCGGCGAGCCGGCGGTCGATCAGCTCGTCGCCGCGCACTGCGCGCAACTGGCTCATCACCGCGTCGAAGGCGCCGACGCCGGGAACCAGCAGCCCGTCCGCAGCGAGCACGAGATCGGGATCCCGGGTCAGCTCGACCTCGGCACCGGCCAGTTCGAGCGCTTTGACTGCCGAGTGGACGTTGCCCGAACCGTAGTCCAAGACCGCGACGGTCGTGCGGTCGGCAGCGCTCACAGCGCTCCCTTGGTGCTGGGGACGCCGAGGACCTGCGGATCGATCGCCTTGGCCTGGCGGAACGCGCGGGCGAAGGCCTTGAACTCCGCTTCGGCGATGTGATGCGGATCCCGGCCTTCTACGAGCCGCAGGTGCACGGTGAGCCGAGCGTTCAGCGTGAGCGCCTCGAAGAAGTGGCGCACCATGCTGCCGGTGAAGTGCCCGCCGATCAGATGGAACTCGTATCCGGCCGGCTCTCCCGAGTGGACCAGATAGGGACGTCCGGAGATGTCTACGACGGCCTGGGCGAGCGCCTCGTCGAGCGGCACGAACGCATCGCCGTATCGGCTGATGCCGTGCTTGTCCCCGAGCGCCTCGAGCAGCGCCTGACCAAGCAGGATGCCCGTGTCCTCGACCGTGTGGTGCACATCGATGTCGATATCGCCCTCGGCGCGGACCGTGAGGTCGGTGAGCGAGTGCTTCGCGAAGGCGGTGAGCATGTGATCGAAGAACGGCACGCCCGTCTCGACGTCTGCCGTGCCCGTGCCGTCGAGGTCGACGCTCAGGGCGATCTGCGACTCGCTCGTGGCGCGCTGGAGCGAGGCGGTGCGTGGCGTGTTGCTCATGCGTCTAGCCTACCGAGCCGAGGTCGGCGATCGCGTCGATGAGGATGGTGGTCTCGGTTTCGGTGCCCGCGGTGAGCCGGAGATGGCCGGGCACGCCGAGGTTGCGGATCAGGATGCCGCGGGCGCGCAAGGCTTCGAAGGCTGCGGCCGGATCGGCGAAGCCGCCGACGAGCAGGAAGTTCGCTCCTGAGGGGTGCACGAGGTAGCCGAGCTCGGTGAGCGCGGCGGCGAGCCGGTCGCGCTGAGCACGGATGTCGGCGACGGTCGCCAGCATCTCGCCCGAATGCCGTATCGCCGCCGTCGCAGCCGCCTGGGTGAGCGCGGAGAGGTGGTACGGGAGACGTACGAGCCGCAGCGCGTCGATCACGGCCGGATCTGCGGCGAGATAGCCGAGACGGACGCCGGCGAAGGCGAAGGCCTTGCTCATCGTGCGGGAGACGAGAAGACGGGGCCGACCGGGCAGCAGCGTGGTCGCACTCGCGCGCGCTGCGTCGAACTCGTGATACGCCTCATCGACGAGGAGGATCCCGTCGAACGCTTCGTATGCCGCCTGCACGACTCCGAGGTCGAGCGAAGTGCCGGTGGGGTTGTTGGGCCCGCAGAGGATCACGATGTCCGGCCGATGCTCGCGCAGCGCAGCCGTGACCAGATCCGGTGTCAGCACGTAGTCATCCGGTCTGGGGACGGGGATCCACCCGGTGTCGGTGCCGTCGGCGAGGAGCGGGTACATCGAATAGGTCGGAGTGAAGCTCAGGAGGGTGCGTCCCGGTCCGCCGAATGCCTGCAGCACCTGCTGCAGCACCTCATTCGAACCGTTCGCCGCCCAGACCTGCTCGGCGGTGAGCCGCAGCTCCCCGGGAAGCTCCTGACCGAGGTATCCGGCGAGTGCGGCTCTCAGTTCGAGGAAGTCGCGGTCCGGATATCGGTTCACTCCGCGCACCGCCTCGGCCAGAGATGCGGCGATGTCCGCGACGACGGCCTCCGGCAGCGGATGCGTGTTCTCGTTGACGTTGAGGCTGACGGGCACTGGATCCTGCGGTGCACCGTACGGCTGCTTACCGACGAGGTTCGCACGGAGTGGGAGATCGCTCAGGCTGGTCACCAGACAAGTTTAGAGCGGCGACGGGCAGCGGTCGTCCCGAACCGTAACAGAGCGTTCAGACTCCGAGCTCGTCCGCGCTGACGACGCTGGGGGCGTCGCTGTAACGAAGCGGCACCGCGATGGGCTGACCAGCCTGGACTTCGGAACCCTCGAGCTGGTTCAGTCGAACGATCTCCGCGATCACATCGCGGGGGTCGGCCGAGGAGTCGAGCGCGGTGGCGACCGACCACAGCGACTCGCCGGGCTGAACGACCACATATCCGAAGTCAGAGCGGCCCGCCTCGTTCGAAGCCGCAGCGCGCGTCGCCCCGAACATCGCTGCGATCGCCAGCAGCCCCACGACGAGCAGCGCGATCAGCGTACCGAGAACCACGCGGCCGCGCCGGGTGAGGCGCAGACGAGCCGACTGCGCCTGGGTGGTGATCGGGGTGATGTGCGATGCGCTCATGGCCGCTTCCTCTCGCTATCGGTGTCGAATACTCGCTCTTGGGGAATCGAGAATCGAACACCTGTTTCGAATGTATCTTCGATTATTCGAAAGCGCAACCCCGGTGTTCGAGAAATTTCGCAGAATATCTCTCACGACACTCGAACACATGTTTGCCCGTCTTCGAACGGAACGGTTACGCTTTCTCCATCGGCACGAGTGAAACAGCAACCACTGACATTCGTGCTTTTCCGCAGAATCACGCCGAAGTCAGGAGGGGCGACATGGCCGCAGCAGACGGCAGTGCGTCGTTGAAGAAGCTGACCGAGAAGCAGCAGGCGATCCTCGAGTTCATCGGGCGCTCGGTCGAGTCGCGCGGCTACCCGCCGTCGATGCGCGAGATCGGAGACGCCGTCGGCCTCTCCTCGCTGTCGAGCGTGACCCATCAGCTCAGCCGCCTCGAGCTCGCCGGCTATCTC
Organism: uncultured Leucobacter sp.; assembly: GCA_945952575.1. Lineage (GTDB taxonomy): Bacteria > Actinomycetota > Actinomycetes > Actinomycetales > Microbacteriaceae > Leucobacter. Next base: position 2,340 of record CAMFIY010000199.1, on the reverse strand, counting down.
CGCCGAGACCCGAACCGCCCCCGGGCTCTCGAGGTCCTGGTCGAACTCGCGAGCACCGCGCAGGCGATCGCCGACGCGCCCCAGGTCCAGCCCGAGGAGACCGCCTACGTCCCGCTCGTCGGCCAGATCGCCGCGGGCGTGCCGATCACCGCCGAGCAACAGGTCGAAGAACTCGTCCCGCTCCCCCGCACGCTCGTGGGCGACGGCCAGCTCTTCATGCTCAAGGTCGTGGGCGAGTCCATGATCGATGCGGCCATCTGCGACGGCGACTTCGTCGTGGTCCGACAGCAGCGCGAGGCGGAGAACGGCGACATCGTCGCGGCGATGCTCGACGGAGAGGCGACGGTCAAGGTGTTCCGCCGTCGTGACGGTCACACCTGGCTGCTCCCCCGCAACAGCGCCTTCGAGCCCATCCTGGGCGACCACGCCGAGGTGCTCGGGAAGGTCGTCGCCGTCTTCCGCTCCGTCTGAGCGGGACTACGCAAGCAGGTTCAGCTCGCGCAGCACGGCGAGCACCTGCTCATGGCGGTTGAAGGTGTAGAGGTGGATCGACGGAGCCCCGCCGGCCAAGAGCTCTCGCGCCAGCTCCACGGCGTACTCCACTCCGAGTTCCGGGGCGAACCCGCCCGATTCCTCCATCTCCCGCTCCAATTCGACGGGAGCCGGCCGACCGGCGAGTGAGGCGACTTTGCGCAGCTGGGCGCTGGTAGAGACCGGCATGAGACCCGGCAGCACGGGGATCCGCAGTCCCGCGGATCTCGCGTCGGCGACGAAGTCGAGATACTCCTCGGAGCGGAAGAAGAGCTGCGTGATCCCGAGCTGCGCGCCCGCCTCCTGCTTCGCGAGCAGCCACTCGATGTCCTCGGTTCGGGATCGCGAAAGCGGGTGGCCGTTGGGATAGACCGCTACCGCCGTCCGACCGACGCTCGTCATCCGAGGCCGCTCGGCACGCGCCTCGGCGACCAGTTCGACGAGCTCGAGCGAGCTGAGCGAACCCGCGATGCTCGGATCGCCCTCGTCGAGACCGCGTGGCGGATCTCCGCGCAAGGCCAGGAAGTCATGGATGCCGGCGTCCATGACTGCGTGGATCGTCTCCCTGACCACTTCACGGCTCTCCCCGACCGTCGTCAGGTGCGCGAGCGGAAGCGCATCGGTGTGGTCGCGCAGATAGCGCAGCAGGTCGAGCGAGGCCTCGCGGTTCGAGCCGTTCGCGCCGTAGGTGACGGAGATGAAGTCGGGGTCCGCGCCCGCGAGGTGCTGCACCGCGTGCCCGAGCGCGAGTGCGGCCGCGCCGCTGCGCGCCGGGAACACCTCGAAGGAGAAGCGGGCGCGCGTGGGCGCGGTACCGGTCAGGAGGAAGCCGCTCACGCCGCACCGCCGGCTTCGCCGGTGGGACCCGCGACCGCGCCGCGGGGCCGCGCGGCCCCGCTTGCGCCGTATCCGGCGTAGGAGAGCGGCGCGGCCGGTGCTCCGCCGCCGAGCTCCTCGCTCGCGAGACGGGTGCCGCGCACGCGAGCCGCGATCTTCGCGAAGGCGACGTCCCGAGCGAAGTCCGGGGATCCGTGTCGCGGCTTCTCATCGATCAGATAGGGCGAGAATCCGCAGTCGTCGGTGGATCCCAGCAGCTCGGCCGGGATGAATCGAGCTGCCCGGACGAGCTGGTCGCGAATCTCCTCGGCCGTCTCGAGCTTGGGGTTGGTCGGCCGGGTGACGCCGAGCAGCACGCGCGGCGCGGATCCCTCCGCCCGTGAGAGGTGTCGCAGCTGGCGCCCGACGAGCCGCGCGACGCGATCCGGATCCTCCTCGCTCGCCGCCTGGATGAGGAAGTACCCGGCCTCGATCTGGAAGAGCTCGGGGATCAGCTCGGCGTAGTCGACGTCGGCACTGTGCGCCGAGTCGTTGTCGTTCCCGGGGCAGGTGTGCACGCCGACCGCGCTGCGCTCCGCCGGATCCAGACGGTCGAGGACCCGGTTGATGAGCGCGATGAAGCCGCCGAGCGCCTCGGGACCCGCCCAGGGCGCGCGCACGTCGCGTCGCAGTGCGAGGCGCCCCTCGGTGAAGTCGATGGTGACACGAGCTGCACCGGCGCTGAAACATCGGCGGATGTCCTCCGCACAGCCCTCGACGACATCGGAGAGGAACTCCTCGCGGCTGTACTCACCGAGGCCCGTATCCGGCACCATCAGCGAGAGCATCGACGGCGAGATGACAGCCTGCTTGAGCGGCAGCGAGGTGAGCTCGCGCGCCGCCGCGACATCGTCCGAGGCCCATGCGCGGAAGCGGAACGGCGCACGGGCGAGGCTCGGGATCACCCGGAGATGTCCGTCGGCGAAGACGGCG
>CAMFIY010000198.1 GCA_945952575.1 uncultured Leucobacter sp. | reverse complement strand
AGATTCATGAGCGTCTCGTGGGCTCGGAGATGTGTATAAGAGACAGGGATGAGTGCGGTGAGCACACCCGTGTACGCATACATGCCGGAGGCGATGTCGGCGATCGAGATGCCGACCTTGCATTCCTGATCCGCCGTGCCGGTGACCGAGAGCAGTCCGCTCTCGCACTGGATCAGCAGATCGTAGGCCTTCTTCTGCTCCATGGGGCCCCCGCGCCCGTAGCCGCTGATGCCGACGTGGATCAGCTCCGGGTGGTCGCGCTGCAGCTCCTCGGCTCCGAGGCCGAGCTTCTCCGCCGCACCCGGAGCCAGGTTCTGCACGAACACGTCGGCGTTCGCGATCAGCTTGCGGACGAGTGCGAGATCAGAGGCATCCTTCAGGTCGAGCACGACGCTCTCCTTGGATCGGTTGAGCCAGACGAAGTAGCTGGCCTGCCCGTGCACCCGGGTGTCGTAGCCGCGCGCGAAGTCGCCGGCGGCGCGCTCGATCTTGATGACTCGGGCGCCGAGGTCGGCGAGCTGTCGGGTGGCGAACGGGGCGGCGACGGCCTGCTCGATCGCGACGACGGTGATGCCCTCCAGCGGAAGATCGCTCATGCGGCGCTCCTCTCGGCCAGGGCGAGGATCCGCTCGGCTCGATCCCGGACCGGCTTGTCGACCATCTGACCGTCGACCTGCACGGATCCGCCGACCGAGCCGAGCACGCGGCGGGCCCACGCGATCTGCTCGGACGAGGGCGCGAAGCCGCGGTGGATCGGATCCACCTGCGCCGGATGGATGCACAGCTGGCCGGTCACCCCCATCGAGGCGAGTCGGCGCGCAGCGGTCTCGATGCCCTCCGCGTCCCGCAGCTCGAGCGGCGGCGAGGCGAGCGGCGGGGCGATCCGGGCGGCGCGGGAGGCCAGCACGATGCGCGCGTAGACCGCGTCCAGCAGCGGGGACTGGACCTCGCCGCCGATGTCGACGCTCAGATCGACGGCGCCGACGGCGAGGCGCGAGACCCCGGCCTCGACGAGGCGCTCGACCCGTTGCACGCCGAGTGCGCTCTCGATCAGACCGATGATCTCGTACTGATCGTCCGCGGGCAGCGTCTCGCGCACGCGCGCGATCTGGGCCTCCGATTCGAGCTTCGGGATCACGACGCCCGCCAGGCCCGTGCGTCCGCGCTCCACCGCCTCGGCCAGCGCGCGCAGGTCGTCCGCGAACCAGGGGGAATCGACGGCGTTGAGCCGGACCAGCACCGGGGCATCCAGCCCCTCGGCCAGCGCACGGCGCACCGCCGCACGTGCGTCCGCCTTCTCCTCCGCCGCCACCGCGTCCTCGAGATCGAGGATCACCCGGTCGGCGCCCGCGGCGACGGCCTTCGCGAACCGATCCGGGCGGCTGCCGGGCCCGAAGAGATAGGAGGCGGCGTGCGTCTCGCTCACGCGCCGCCTCCGTCCCGGGCCTCGGGCAGCGACGACTCGTCGGGACGGCTGCTCTCGAGCCGGGGGCCGTGCCCCCGCCGGTAGACCATGAAGCTGCGCTCGTAGCTCACCACGATCGCGCCGTGCTGGTTGTAGCCCTCGGTGGCGACGGTGACGATGCCGACCGACGGCTTCGAGTTCGATTCGCGCGCGGCGAGCACCTTGGATCGGGAGTAGACGGTGTCCCCGGCGAAGACCGGGTTCGGCATCCGCACCCGATCCCAGCCCAGGTTCGCATACACGTTGAAGGACAGGTCGATGGTGGACTGGCCGGTGACGAGCGCCAGCGAGAAGGTCGAGTTCATCAGCGGTTTGCCGTATTCGGTCTGCGCGGCGAAGTTCTCGTCGACGTGGGTCTTCGCGACGTTCTGGGTCGTGAGCGTGAAGAGCTGGTTGTCGGTGTCGGTGACCGTCTTGCCGAACGGATGGTAGTAGATGTCTCCGACGGTGAAGTCCTCGAAGAATCTGCCGGTGAACTGCGACGTCTCGGGGGGCCGGTCGCTCATGATGCTTCCTCTCGTGTGTGCCTGCCGTGGATGTGCGGTTCCGGGGCGGGCGGTTGGATCCCGAACAGCTGCTGGGATGCGGTGCGGCACGGGTCGGGCCGGGTCATCGTCGGAGCCGTCCGACGAACCAGTCGAAGAGGAACTGATGCTCCTCCATCTTCTCGGGATGCCACTGCACGCTCAGCACGAGCCAGTCCGGATCGATCGATTCCAACCCCTCCACCGTCCCGTCCTCGGCGCGAGCCGAGACGCGCAGTCCGGGTGCGCAGATGTCCACCGCCTGGTGATGCAGAGAGTTGACCCGGATCGAGGGCCCCAGCCCGGCCCCCGCGAGGACCGGTCCCAGCACCCGGCTGTCGGGCGTGACGCTCACCTCGTGCTCCGGTGCGATCTCCTCGCCCGTCTCGCTCCGCCCCGCCGAGTGCCGGATCCGGTCCTGCGGGATGTCTTGAAGAAGCGTGCCGCCGAGCGCCACGTTGAGCAGCTGGTGGCCGCGGCAGATGGCGAAGAGGGGGAGGGATCGGCGGTGCGCCTCGGCGATGAGCGCGACATCGAACGCATCGGCCTCGGGATCGGTGCGCCCGCTCCCCCGGTTCTCCTGACCGTAGACGGCAGGGTCGACGTCGTCTCCGCCGACCATCACGAGCGCGTCCGCTCCCTCGAGGATCTGCCCGGCGCGTCCGGGCAGGTCGCGCGGCATCTGGAGCGCGACCGCCCCGGCCCGCTGCACGCGGGCCGGGTAGTCGGTGAGCGCGGCATCCATCTCGAAGGAACCGTACGGCTCGAGGAGGAGCCGCTTCCGCCAGGTGCTGACGTAGACCGTCGGCGGCGGGGTCTGCTGCGAGGGGAGGGATCCGCGCATCGGTGTGCTCCTGTTCGATGATCGGGTGTTCGGCGTCCGGGTTCGGCGGCTACTCGTTTTCGAACGGCAGCGGCTCGCCCGGGATCACCCGGATGGCCGATGTGTCGTCCGCCGGGAGTCGCGACCCGAGCACGGGGATGACGATCGGTCCCGAGATCACCGCGATCACGAGCAGGCCGAGGATGATGACCATCGCGATCTGATTCGTGCCGACCAGCAACCCGATGTTCGAGAACATCAGGATCATGACGACGATCATGCCGATCGTCGCCAGCACGGGCATGACGATCGACTTGGTGGGGCTCGTGATGACCTGGCGATTGCGGGGGAAGGACACGAGCACGGCGATGCTCGTGCTCAGGAGCAGGACGCCGTAGGCGAAGGTGCCGAGGGCCGCGGTCCAGGTGTAGTACTCGAGGATCGGATCCAGGTGAGTCAGCTCGGAGAAGAGCACGAACACCACCATCAGCACCGAGATGACGATCGAGGAGGAGTGGGGCGAGCCGTGCTTGCGGTGCGCCTGGCCGAGGAAGGCGGGCAGCAGCTTGCGATTGGCCAGGGTGAAGGTGTATCGCGCCGAGATGTTGTGGAAGGTGAGGGCCGCCGCTCCCGCACTGGTGACGAACATCACGTTGGCGATGTCGTGACCGACCTGGCCGAGGAACTGATGCGCCAACGTGAAGAAGAGGGTTGGATCCTCGGTCGCCTGCGCCTGGATGTCGTTGCCCGCGGCAGAGGTGATCGCCCAGCAGCTGATCGAGTAGAAGAGGCCGATGCCGACGAGCGAGATGATCATCGCCCTCGGGACGGTGCGGTCGGGATCGCGGGCCTCGCTGCGGAAGATCGCGGTGGCCTCGATCCCGAGGAAGCTGATCAGCGCGAAGATCATCGCGTTGCCGGGAGCGCCGGAGAAGATGACGGACGGGGTGAAGGGCGCGGTCGTGATCCCGTCCTTGCCGCCGCCCTGCGCGAAGACCACGACGTCGAAGACGATCACGATGAGTACCTCGGCGATGAGCAGGACCGAGAGGATCTTCCCCGAGATCTCGATGTTCCGGTAGCCCAGCCAGCTGACGAGCAGGAAGCAGACCAGTGCCCACACATACCACGGGAGGGTCGGCCCGCCCCAGCTTTCGACGAGACCGCCGAGGCCGGTGCCGAACAGCGGATAGACGCCGGCCAGCAGCATGATGTAGCAGAGCAGCGCCGTGTAGCCGGCGGAGGTGCCGGTCCGCTGGCCGATGCCGGCCTTGACATAGGAGTAGAAGGCGCCGGGGTAGCGCACGAACGGGGTCATGGTGATGAAGCCGACCACGAAGGCGAGCAGCACGAGTGTCGCGAAGATGTACATCGCGGTCAGACCGGCTCCGTTGCCTACGGAGAAGCCGACGATCATCGGGCCGCCGATGACGGTCATGGGCGCGGCGGCCGCGAGGACCATGAAGCTGATCCCTCCGACGCCCAGATTGCCGCGCAGCTTGGACGATCCGGCGGTCGGTAGGCCGAGATCCGTTTGAGACATGTCGTTGTTCCTTTACTGCTCACCGTTGAGAAGACGCGCAGGCGCCGGGGCCGGCGATCGATGTGCGCATTTCATATCGTACACGAAACACGGTATTTAATATAGAGATCTCGAGTAGAAGCATCCGCCACTCCGCCGCGCCGCGGCCGGTTCAGCGCAGCACGAAGGGATTGCCCGTGTAGGGCTCTTTGGAGATCCACACCGACTTCGTCTGCAGGTACTCGTGGATCGCCTCGATCCCGCTCTCGCGACCGATGCCGCTGCGCTTGTAGCCCCCGAACGGCGAGGTGAAGCTGACCGCGCGATAGGTGTTGATCCAGACCGTGCCGGCCTCGAGCTCCTCCGAGAGCCGGAGCGCACGACCGATGTCCTGCGTCCATACGCCGGCCGCGAGGCCGTAGAGGATGTCGTTGGCGATGCGGATCGCATCGGCCTCGTCCCGGAAGCGGATGACGGAGAGCACCGGCCCGAAGACCTCCTCTTGCGCGATGCGCATCCGATTGTCCACATCGACGAAGATGGTGGGCTGCACGGTCTGCCCGCCCTCACCGCCCTCGCCGAGATAGGGGCCGCCGCCGAGCGCCACCCGGGCGCCCTCGCTCTTCGCGATGTCGATGTAGTCGAGCACCTTCCGGTACTGAGCCCGCGTCGTCACCGGCCCGACCTGGGTGTCGGGCCGCATCGGATCGCCGATCTTCGCCGTGCGCGCGAGCGCGACCAGGCGTTCCACGAACTCGTCATGGATCGATTCGTGGACGAGCAGCCGAGATCCTGCGATGCAGGTCTGCCCCGACGCGGCAAAGATGCCGGAGACGACTCCGGAGACGGCGGCGTCGAGGTCTGCGTCCTCGAAGACGATGTTCGGGGATTTTCCGCCCAGTTCGAGCGAGACCCGCTTGAAGTCGGAGGCCGCGGCGGCGTTGATCGCGGCGCCCGCGGCGTCCGATCCCGTGAAGGCGATCTTCGCGATCTTCGGATGCCTGACGAGCGGATCCCCGACCGTGCTCCCCATGCCGGTCACGACGTTGACGACCCCGGGAGGGAACCCGGCCCGCTCGAAGAGCTCGGCGAACTCGAGCGTCGACGCCGAGGTGAACTCGGACGGCTTGATGACCACGGTGTTGCCCGCCGCGAGCGCGGCCGGCAGCTTCCAGGCCAGCAGCAGCAGCGGCGAGTTCCAGGGAGTGATCATCGCGATGACACCGAGGGGCTCGTGGCGGGTGAAGTTGAAGATCCCGGGTTTGTCGCTCGGGATCACGGCACCCTCGACCTTGTCGGCGAGGCCGCCGTAGTAGCGATACCACTCGGCGAGGTAGCGGGTCTGGCCCGACATCTCGGCGTAGAGCTTGC
>CAMFIY010000197.1 GCA_945952575.1 uncultured Leucobacter sp. | reverse complement strand
GAGGTAGGGCGAGTCGGTGCCGAGGAGCACGCGCGTGGAGATCGCGATATTGGCGGGGTCACCCAGCATCCTCGGCTCATGCGCCACGGAATCGAACCAGAACCGCTCCAGATAGCCCGAGGGCGGGAGCTGCGCGGAGTCGGAGAGGCCCGGCCGGCGCTCCCAGGCGTTGTCGAGCCGGCCGAGCAGCGCCGGCAGCGCGCCGCCGCCGTGGGGCAGCAGCAGCTTGAGCCCGGGATGCCGGTCGAGCGTCCCGCCGACCATCAGTCGCGCGGCCGCCCAGGCGGTGTCGACGGGGACGCCGAGGGAGTTGTTCAGGAAGAACTCCGGCTCGGTCACCAGCCCGCAGTAGAAGGGATGCACGAAGAGGGGCGCGCCGAGCTCGGCGGCCGCGGCGAACAGCGGATCGAGGCCGATCCGGTCGAGCGGCCGATCGGCGGAGAGACCGGTGCCGATGATCGCGCCGCGCAGGCCGAGCTCGGCCACCGCGCGACGCAGCTCAGCCGCGGCGGCGTCCGGATGGCCCAGCGGGACGGTCGCGAGTCCGTGCAGTCGCGGCGAGGCCGCCACGAACTCGGCGAGCGCGTCGTTGCTGCGTCGAGCGAACTCGACCGGCTCGTGCTCCTCCCCGTAGATGAAGAGGTGCGGGGTCAGGGAGACGACGGACTCGTCGACGCCGCGCGCGTCCATGGCGGCGAGCTTCTCCGCGGGATCCCGCATCTCCGGGTAGTGCAGGGGCAGCCGGCCCGCGGGGCTGCTGAGGAACTCGGCATCGCCCGCGAGCCCGTGCCGCGCGTCGCCCGCGGCGAGCGCGGCGAAGACGAACGCCGGTACGAAGTGCGTGTGCACGTCGACGACGCTCACCGCGCCACCCCCGGATCGGCCGGGCCGGCCGGCTCGGCATCGGCGAGCGCTGCCAGCGAGAGCCGGCGGAAGAGCTCGGCGCTCGTCTTGATGCCGTTCACGAACCACTCGATCGACAAGTGCTCCTGCGCCGAGTGCTCCTGCATGTCCGGCTGGGCGTAGGGCACGAGCAGACAGTCGAGCCCGACCGCGTCAACGAAGGTCGCGAACACCCCGCCGCCGCCGATCGAGGGGATCACGACGGGCGGGCGGCCCCACACCGTCTGCAGCGAATCGACGGCCGTCGCGAAGAGCCGGTGATCGCTGCTCACGCTGGAGGGCGGCGCGTCCGAGAGCACCGTGATCCCGATGTCGTCGAAGCCGTGCCGGTCGAGGTGGGCGCGCAGCAGCTCGGCGACCCGGCTCGGCCGCTGGCCGGGCAGCAGCGCGAAGTCGAGCTTGGCGGTGGCGTGCGTCGGCACGGCCATCTTGAGTCCCTCGCCGGTGTAGCCGCCCTCGATCCCGCAGACGCACATCCGCGGCTCGAAGAACATCGAGGCGAGCGGATCCTCCCGCTCGAACGCGCGCACGCCGAACTCCTCGGCCGGGGGCAGGAACTCCGGGGGCAGCTGCGCGGCGAACCGGTGCAGCTCCTCCGGGATCGGCTGCATGCCGTCGAGGAAGCCCGCGATCGCGACCCTGCCGTCCGGGTCGATCATCGTGCCGATGGCCTGCGCCATGCGGGTCACCGGGTTGGGCAGGATGCTGCCGTAGCTGCCGGAGTGCCACTCGATGTCTGCGCCGCGCGCGTTCAGCTCGACGTAGAGGGCGCCGCGGATCCCGAGGAAGAGCGCCGGATCCCACACCCCGAGCGTCGAGGCGTCGGAGGTGTAGAGGAAGTCGGCGCGGAAACGGTCGACATGCGCCCGGATGTAGTCGGAGGTGTCGCCGCAGCCGATCTCGTCCTCGCCGTCGAACATGAGGTTGATCTGGAAGGGCGGCAGCTCGCCGAACACGTCCATCCACGCGGCGAGCGCGCAGAGGTGCGTGATCATCTGGCCTTTGCTGTCGCCGACGCCGCGGCCCCAGAGGGAGCCCTCGTGCACGGTCGGCTCGAACGGCGGGAACGGCCAGGCGTCGAGGTCGCCGGGCGGGACCACGTCGTAGTGGCCGTACACCAGCAGCTTGCGCTCGTGCTCGCCGGCCTGCGCCCAGACGATCGGGTGCGCCCCGGTCTCGAGGAGCTCGGGCGAGAGGCCGATGCCGCGGATCCGCTCGCTCAGATGCTCGGCGCAGTCGCGCACGCCCTCACCGGTCGCGCTGATGCTCGGGATCGCCGCGAACTCGATGAGCCACGGCAGGTACTCGTCCGCGCGCGCATCCACGCGCGCCAGCAGCTCGGGGCCGCCGGCCTCGAGCGTCTCGACCCACTCCCGGCTAGTTCTCGAAGCCATCGCGATTCGCATCCTTGTAGAGCAGGTAGGCGGAGGTGCCGAGCCCGCCCGGGTAGTAGTACTGCGGGCAGTACGGAGCCATGTAGATGAAGTCGTCCTGCTGCACCTCGTAGTACTGCTGGTCGAGCACGTAGACCCCGCGGCCCTCGAGCATGTAGAGGACGTGCTCCTCGTCGTGGATCTCGACCTTGGGGAACACGGCGCCCGGATCGAAGGAGAGGATGCTCATCGCGAAATCGAACGAGGGGTGGAGCGAGGGCAGCAGCTCGAGCCGGTAGACGCCCGGAACTGATCCCGGCGAGCGTTCGAGCTCACTCGCGACGCCGCGCACGACGTCAGGGGCCGGATGACCGGCGGCAGGCTCGTAGCGGCGCTTCACCCACAGCAGTCGCAGGGTCCCGTCGGTCGGATTGGCGACCTCGAAGGTCTGCCCGGCCGGGAGATAGGCGAATGCGGTCGCGGGGGCCGCATCGCCCAGCACGCCGTCGAGCCCCGCGTCGAGCGCGTAGAGGAAGTGCTCGAAGCCCGCCCCCGCGGGCGTGACGGTGCCGCCGCCCGGAGCGATCTCGAGCAGGTACATCGCGACCCGTGAGGAGCCGTTGCGCGGGGTCGTGAGCTTCTTCACCACCGTGTCCGCGAACTCCGGCAGTCGCGAGCCGAAGTGGTTCTCGGGCGCGATCGTGTAGTGCCCCGGCCCGAAGCCGCCGCGGTGCGTGGAGACCTGGGGCGGGGGCAGCTGCGGGGTCTGCGCGTTCATGAGGTCGCTCCTCTGCGTTGCTCGAGCACGTGCGGCTCGGGTGGATGTGGCTCGGACAGGCGCCGCCCGCGCGATGCGGTCGGCGCGATGGTGGATCGGGCGAGGAAGCGGCCGCCCCGGGCCGCGGGCTGGAGCTCGCCGTCGCGGAGCACGCGTCGCCCGCCCGCGAAGACGTCGCGGATGGCGCCGTCGACCTCGATCCCCTCGTAGGGCAGGTAGTCGACCGCGGAATGATGCGTCTCCGCGGAGAAGCGCGTGCGGCCGGCCGGGTCGAGGATCACGAGGTCCGCGTCGGATCCGATGGCGATGCCCCCCTTGCGCGGATAGAGCCCGGCGAGCCTGGCGGGGGTGGTGCTCGTGATGTCGACGAAGCGCTCGATCGAGTAGGCGCCGCGCGCGACGCCGGAGTAGCCGATCATGAGGCGCTGCTCGACGCCGGGCAGCCCGTTCATGATGTGGGTGAAGTCGCCCTCGACGATCTTCTCGCCGCGGAGCGCGAAGGGGCAGTGGTCGCTGGCCAGCACCTCGATGCCGCCGTCGCCGAGCGCCCGCCAGAGCCCGGCCTGGTCGTCCTTCGACCGGGTGGGCGGCGAGCAGACGTAGCGCGCCGCCTCTTCGCGGGGGGCTCCCGCGAGCATCGACTCGTCGAGCACGAGGTAGTGGGAGCAGGTCTCCGCGTGCACGCCGGCCCCGTCCGCCGCGGCACGGCGGACCTCTTCGAGCGCGCGCAGCGAGGAGAGATGCACGACGTAGAGCTCGGCACCGGCGATCCGGGCGAGCACGGTCGCACGGGAGACCGCCTCCGCCTCGGTGAGCGGCGGCCGCGTATGACCGTGCCACTCGGGCTCGACGTGCCCGGCGGCGAGCGCCTCCTCGACGAGGACGTCGATGGCGTGGCCGTTCTCGGCATGGACCAGCACGAGCAGGCCGAGTTCCGCCGCGCGCTGCATCGTGCGGAAGAGCGCGCGGTCGTCGCTCATCATCCGCCCGGGATAGGCCAGGTAGAGCTTGACGCTGGCGACGCCGAGCCCGGGCAGCGCATCGAGCTCCGCCAGCCGCTCCTCGTCCGGCTGCACCAGGATCGCGTGCACCCCGTAGTCGATCCACGGATCCTGGGCCGCGACGCGATCGCGCCACTCGCCGATCGCCTCGGCGAGCGGCTGCCCGTCCTCCGCGCGGCAGAAGTCGACGACCGTGGTGGTCCCGCCCGCCGCCGCGGCGGCGGACCCGGTGCGCCAGTCGTCGGCCGTGCGGATGGATCCGCGGAACACCGCATCGATGTGGGTGTGGAAGTCGACGCCCCCCGGAAGCACGTAGCACCCGGCGGCGTCCACCACCTCCTCGCCCGGCCCGGCCTCGAGCCGGCCGATCTCCACGATCGTCCCGTCGGCCAGGCGCACGTCGGCGACGGCGGACCCGGCGGCGGTCACCACCGTGCCCCCGCGCACCAGGGTCCGCCGCGCCGGCTCAGACATCGAGGTTGAACCAGCTGGTCTTGAGCTGCGTGTACTGGTCGAGCGCGTGCAACGACTTGTCGCGGCCGTTGCCCGACTGCTTGTAGCCGCCGAACGGCACGTTGATGTCGGCCTGGTTGTAGCAGTTGATCCACACGGTTCCGGCGCGCAGCGCGCGGGAGACCTGGTGCGCGGTCGACACGTTGCTCGTCCAGACCGCAGCGGCGAGTCCGTAGTCCGAGTCGTTCGCGATCCGCACCGCATCCTCCGCGTCCTTCGCCGTGATCACCGAGAGCACCGGGCCGAAGATCTCCTCCTGGGCGATCCGCATGCCGTTGTCCACGTCGGCGAAGATGGTCGGCTCGTGGTAGGTGCCGCCGGTCTCGAGTCGGGTGCGGCCGCCGCCGGTCACGAGGCGCGCGCCCTCCTGCCGACCGATCTCGACGTAGCTCGAGATGCGGTCCAGCTGCTCGGTGTCGATAATCGCGCCCATCAGGGTGTCCTGGAGGAACGGGTCGCCCGGAGCCCAGATGCGGCTCGCCTCGACGACGAGCTCGAGGAACTCGTCGCGGATCGACTCCTCCACCACGAGGCGGGATCCCGCGCTGCAGATCTGGCCGCCGTTGATGAAACCTCCGAGCGCCGCGGCCTTGGCGGCCGCCTGCAGGTCGGGGGCGTCGGCGAGCACGATGTTCGCCGACTTGCCGCCGCACTCCAGCGAGACCGACTTGAGGTTCGACTGACCGGCGTACTGCATGAAGTACTTGCCGACCTGGGTCGAGCCGGTGAAGGCGATCTTGTTGACGTCCATGTGCAGACCGAGCGCCTTGCCCGCGCGATCGCCGCGCCCGGGCACGACGTTGAACACGCCGTCGGGCACGCCGGCCTCGGCGGCGAGCGCGGCGAGCGCGATGACAGGGAGCGGCGCCTGCTCGGCCGGCTTCACGACGACCGAGTTGCCGGTCGCGAGCGCCGGGGCGATCTTCCACATGGGCATGCCGATGGGGAAGTTCCAGGGGACGACCGCCGCGACGACGCCGAGAGCCTCGCGCGTGACGAGGGCGAGCGCCGAGTTCGGCGCCGGCATGACCTCGCCCGCCCACTTGTCGATGGCCTCGGCGTAGAACTCGAGCACGTTCGCCGCACCGTCGACCTCGCCGAGCGCGGCCGAGATCGGCTTGCCGGTGTCGGCGGTGAGGATG
>CAMFIY010000196.1 GCA_945952575.1 uncultured Leucobacter sp. | reverse complement strand
CATGTCGATGCTGCTGATGCAGTCGTACGCGGCGAGCGGCAAGACCAAGGGCCTCACCGTCGCCGACGTCCAGAAGTCGGAGGCCTTCTCGAAGGTCTTCGAGTCCGGTGCGATCCACTACGGCGACACGACGGGCAAGGTCCTGCAGAACCTCGCCGACAAGACCTCCGGCACAGGATCCTCGTACGTGAGCGCCATCGCGCTCGAGGAGACCTCGCTGTACAACTACAACATCGGCAACCCGGACTCGCACACCGTGCAGCCGGGCGAGCAGCTGACGCCCCCCGCCGAGAAGCTGGTGGCCGTGTATCCGAGCGAGGGGTCGCTCTGGAGCGACAATCCCGCGGTGGTGCTCGACGCGGCGTGGGTGACGCCCGAGCAGAAGCAGGCGGGCGCGGCGTTCGTGAAGTTCCTGCACACCGCCGAGGCCCAGCAGACCCTGCCCAAGTACGGATTCCGGCCGCTCGACGAATCGGTCGACGTGAGCAGGTATCTGAACGCGCAGGTCGGGATCGATCCGGCGCTTCCCGCCGTCACCCTGGAGCAGCCGGATCCCGAGGTCGTCTCCGCCGCCATCGATCAGTGGGCCTCCATCCGCAAACCCTCGGCGATCCTGCAGCTCATCGACATCTCCGGTTCGATGGACGAGAGCATCGGCGACGGGCGGACCCGCTTGGACGGAGCGATCCAGGGCTCCACTGCGACCCTCGGCCAGGTGCGGCCGGCCGACGAGATCGGCGTCTGGGCCTTCACCACCGACATCAGTTCGGAGATCGACGGCTCGGTCGTCGAGGGCATCGGCGTCGTCCGCCCCTTCGGACCGCTGCGCGGGGACAAGGAGCAGCTCAAGAGCGATGTCGCCGACCTGGCGAACAGCCAGCGCAACGGCACGCCGCTGTACGACGCGATCGCCAAGGCGTACGACTACATGAAGGCGCACGCGGAGACCGGGCGGATCAACGCGATCGTCGTCCTCTCCGACGGCGAGGACACCGATTCGCAGACCCAGCTCGACTCGCTGATCCAGCGGATCAACGCGGACGGCAAGGAAGGCGGCAACAGCAAGCCCGTGCGCATCTTCGCCATCGCGTACTCGAACAGCGCCGACGTCGAGTCGCTGCAGAAGCTCGCTCGGGCCTCGGGCGGCCAGGTGTTCGACGCCACCGACCCGAGCAAGATCACCGAGACCTTCCAGTCCGTGATGAACAACTTCTGAGCGCACGGAGATCACTAGGCACGACATGGTGGACAACATCGGCGAGATCGTAGACGCCTGCGGCTCGCAGACCGTGTGCCAGGTGGACGGCGCCTCGATCTCGAACGCCTCCGAACTGGGCGGCGTGCTGCCGAGCGGCGTGCGGGTCGTGGTGATCCCGTCTCCGGATCAGGCCGAGAACGTCCTCTCCTCGGGGACGATCGCCTCGCAGTTCAAGCAGGCGACGGGCGCCGACACCGTGATCGTCATCGAGGATCGCAAGAAGGATCTGAGCTTCGTCGCGTCCGACGGCGACGCGACCGCGATCGCGACCGCCCTGAACTCCCAGGGAAAGGACGACGGCGGAGAGGCCGTCGCGGCGATCGCGAGCACGCTCGTCCCGACCGATGCCCCCGGCGACTCCGCCGCGACGAACGACCTCGGCGCCGGGATCGCGGTCGGCGTCGGCGTTGTGATCCTGTTCGCAGCCGCCGCGACGGTCGCCGTCACGCTGATCCGGCGCTCCCGCAAGAGCGGTCGGGCGCTGGGATCCGCACGCAGGCTGGAGAAGGAGCTCTCCTCGGCGCTGCGCGGCGAGGACGGCGAGTTCATCCGACACGCGATCGAAGGACTGCGCGAGCGCGCGGCGGCGCATCCGGACCTGGGCGACCGGATCCGGACCCTTGCCGAGCACGTCTCCGAACTGTTCGTCCGCGTCCGCCAGCGCGGCACCGAGCAGCAGCTGCGCCTCCTCACCGTGCAGTACAAGGACACGCTGGCGAAGCTCACCAAAGCTCTCGCGGACGACTACTACGGCGACATCCGGCGCAACCCCCAGTACTGGAGCAACCCCGAGGAACGGGCCCGCGAGGTGCAGCGCGCCGTGGAGTCCGTCGACGCACAGCTCGTCGAGAACATCAAACAGGTCAACGAATCACGCGACCTCGAGTTCAAGGTCGCCCTCGACTCCCTCATCAGGACCGTCGACGAAGCCAAGCTGTCGGATGTCTACACCGACCGCGAGAAGCAGTAAGAAGCCGAGTAAGGAAGCCTCATGCCCGAACCCACGCCCCGCACCGCCGAGCCCGCCGTCGCGGTCGATTTCGCCCAGCTGCTCGAGGCCGGCGACGCTCCGGCGAATGAGGTCCCCGGCTCGGCGCTCGAGACCGCCGTCGCGGAGGCCTCGGACGCGGCAGCAGCCGTGCAGCGCCCCGAGGAGGCGGTGTTCAAGTTCCGCAGCCTGCTGACCGAGCAGCAGCTCGCCGATCTGAAGCGGGGAGCACCGGCGCTGGCGCGCAAGTTCGTCGAGGACGTGAACCAGATCGTGACGTTCGGCGGTCCGGTCATGCAGAAGATGAACAGCGCCTCCGTACAGCTCCTCGAGGCGCAGCGGGACATCAAGGTGCCGGAGGCCGACGCGATCGTCAACGACATGCTGCGCACCATGGATGGCTTCGAGAAGAAGTGGCGCTCGCAAAAGCTCGAAGAGGCGGTGAACACCGTCGTCGGCTGGTTCAAGAAGACCAAGTACACCTTGAGCACCATGATCCGGGAATCGAAGCCGATCGCCGACAAGATCGATCTCGCCGAGGTCAAACTGCAGGAGATGGAGACGGCGCTCTCCGACAACATCGCACGCGGCCAGATCCTGCACAAGCAGACCCTCGAGCACATGGACGACGTGGTCGCGGTACTCGCCGCGCTCGAGCAGGTGATCGAAGAGCTGCGCACGGAGTTCGACGGGGCCGACGCGGCGCTGCGCGGCGCGGAGGCCTCCGGTTCGGAGTCCGTCGAATACCAGGGCCGGACCATTTCGGTGAACGAGCTGCGCGAGATCCACAGCAACCTCTCCCTCGTGCTCTCCGAGACCGAGAAGAGCTGGGCCGACTGGCGCTCGCAGTTCTTCCTCGGCTTCGCCCACGCACCGGCCACGCGCAACCTCATCGTCACCACCTTCGCGCTGCGTCGGCGCCTCGCGACCTTCCGCACGATGGGCCTGCCGTCGGCCAGGCAGTCGCTCGCGATGTGGCAGCAGGCCGCCTTCGCCCGCGAGGGCGCAGAGCTGGGCGCCTCCGTTCAGGAGGGGACCAACAAGCTGATCCAGGGCTCCTTCGCCGAGACCGCGAAGTCGGTGGACATGGTCGCCCAGGCCGCACAGGCCCCGGTGATCACCGAGGAGACGATCTGGGCCGTGATCGATTCGGTGAAGGCCCAGTGCGCGTCCATCGTCGAGGCGGATCGCGCCGGGCGGGCGCTGCGGGCGAAGAACCTGCAGGCCCTCGAGCGCGGCGAGGCCGTGATCGAGGACGCGGTGATCGCCTCCCAGCGCGCAGTCGCGAACGTGAGCCGAGCGGGCGTCGCGGCCACCGCGGCGGATTCGCCTCAGACGGGCGCGGCGGGCGACCCGGGCGAGGATCTCCTGGGCAAGCTCACCAGCTGACGAGCCGTTCCGAGGACCGGATCGTCACGAGGAGCTCGAGTCCAGGTCGGTGAGGCGCAACTCCGTCAGCTCCGCCGCCAGCCGAACCGTATCGGAGGCCGCCCAGCCGGGAGGCGGCAGGATCGCCGCCCAGGCGTATGCCGGCGCCTGCCCGAACTCATGCCCCTGGCCGTCCGGCACCCCGGAGGCGAGCTGATCGACGGCGAGCTGCAGCGCCGTCACGACGGGGATCCAGATCATCTGATCCGGGATGCCCGGCCCTCGGGCCCCCGTCAGCAGCTCGGGGGCGGAGAAGACCGAGGCGGCGTCGAGCCAGGTCACCGGATCGTTCGCGTGCTGCAGGTAGCCGACGCGGGGCCCCGCCCAGGGAGCGACTCCGCCGGCGGGTCCGGCCCAGGCCCGCCCGTCGGCCGAGAATCTCACCGTCTCGCCGCCGTCGGCCACCGGCAGGTACACGGGGGAACCGGGTTCCCGATCGTGCACGAGCCGCTGCCACAGCGCGTTGCTGGCCGTCGGCCCGACCCAGAGCGCCCCGTCGGTGCGCGCCGCCAGATCCTGCGCGCCGGAGAACGCGCCCTCGCTTCCGAAGGACCCGAGACTCTCGCCGCTCACCACGAGCTTCGGCCGGCGGTCCGGGGGAAGCTCTGTCCAACGCGCATACACGGCCTCGAACAGCGCCTGCCCGGCCTGGCGCGGCCGATCGCCGTCGACGAGGTACGACATCCAGCTCGGCAGATGCGAGTACTGGATGCTGACGGTCGCCGTGTCGCCGTGCCTGAGGTATTCGAGGGCTCTGGCCTGGTTCTCGTTGACCCAGCCGCGTCCGGTGCCGGTGGCGACGTTGATCACCGCCCGGTCGAATGCACCGGTCCGTTCCAGTTCATCGACGGCGGCATCGGCTCGGGCCCGAAGGTCGGCGTCATCCGGATCCGACCCGACATACACGCGGATCGGCTGCCGGACGGCGTCGGCGGCCTCCGAGCCGCCCCCTTCGGCGAAGAAACCGGCGATCTGCTCCCGGGTCGGGGTGTTCGCGATGAAGATGCGGCCCTGCCTGCCGAGATCCTGCCACGCCACCGCGGAGCCGGGGCCGCCGGAGACCTCAGCGAGCGAGGGCGCCGGCACGTCCGTGCTGAACTCGTCGTTGACGGCGAGAAAGCTCGCGTCGAGCGAGGCCCCGACCCGGCCGATCGCAACCCCGTGCACGAACGCCGCCGTCGCCCAGATGGCCGCGACCATACCGATGACGACGGCGATCCGCAGCGGGAACACCCTGCCGATCACGCCGCCGAGCCAGCGGCCGAGCCCGCGCACCGCGCGCGCGACGACGATCAGCACGGCGAATGCCGCCACGGCGACGAGGAGGGCGAGCAGCGGGTCGACCGCCGGGGCCGGATCCATCCCGATCAGTCTCCGCTGCTCCTGCTGCCAGTGATGCGCGAGCCAGAGCATGCCCGCGGAGCCGAGCACGGCGACTGCGAGCAGCACCCGTGCGACGGAGCGCGACGGGATGAGCGGGATCCCTGCGCCGCGCAGCACCCAGTTCGCGGCGGCGCCGAGTGCGTAGCCGAGCAGCCCGGCGACCGCGCAGAGCAGCCCCTGGAACAGCGGCCCGCGCGGCAGGAGCGACGGTGTGAGCGCGAGCCAGGCGAGCACGAGGGCCGTGCACGCGGGCAGGGCGGGCAGGCGATCCGGTCGAAGGATCGGGGGCACGCGTTCCGCGGGATTCTTCATGTTCGCTCCGATTGCCGCTCATCGCCACGCACCGATCGGTGTGATGGGATTCACACGGCCGAGGTGCGCGTTTGCGGAATTCCCAGCCGTTTCCCCTACGATAGAGGAAGCCATCGACATCGCAGGCGTCGTGCGGACCCGTCATTGATCGGAACCGCATCGGACATCCGTCCGTACGCTGCGAGTCCGTACCGCGCGAGGCCCGAACGCACTGGCGGAGCCCGCGACTCGAACGGCTGATCTGTGTTCTCAGTGCAACTGACACGAAAGGTCCACGTGACCACGCAAACATTCGCCGAACTCGGCGTGCCCGCATCCATCGCCCACGCGCTCGAGAAGAACGGCAAGACCGCCCCCCTCCCCACCCACCCCGCCACC
>CAMFIY010000195.1 GCA_945952575.1 uncultured Leucobacter sp. | reverse complement strand
ACCGGGCTCTGCGCGGCGCTATCCGCGCGCTCGAGGTCGAGGTCCGCGACGCCGAGCGCTCATAACCGCGGAGATTCGGCCGCGTGCACCCGCTCACAGCCCGCTCCGGGGTCGACGCGCACGATTTCTCCGAGGTCAGGGACGCCGCCGCCCGGCGACCGGCACCTCAGGGCGACCTGGAATACTGGCTGGGTGCCCTCCGTGAACCCGCCGCGCGGCATGCGCGACTTCCTCCCCGCCGACAAGGCCCGTCGTGAGCACGCGCTCGGCATCATCAGAGGGGTCTACCGCTCGCACGGCTTCGATGAGATCGAGACGCCGGTGGTCGAGGACTGGGCGAGGTTGCACGCTGGGCTGGGCGGCGACAACGAGAAGCTCAGCTTCTCGATCCTGAAGCGCGGGATCGCGCCCGGGACGATCGAGGCCGCGGCGCGGGCCGGCAGTGCGGAGCAGCTCGCCGACCTCGGCCTGCGTTTCGACCTCACCGTGCCGTTGGCCCGGTTCTACGCGAGCCACCGCGCCGAGTTGCCCCCCGTGTTCCGTGCGATCCAGATCGCGCCGGTTTGGCGTGCCGAGCGCCCGCAGAAGGGGCGCTATCGCCAGTTCGTGCAGGCGGACATCGACATCATCGGGGAGCCCGGACTGCTCGCCGAGATCGAGCTGATCACGGCGACCTCGCACGCATTGGCCGCGCTGGGGCTCGCGAACTGCGTGATCCGCGTCAACGACCGCAGGATCCTCACCGGGCTGCTCGCGCACTGCGGCTTCGCGTCGGATCAGCACGAGCGGGCGCTCATCACGGTCGACAAGCTCGACAAGATCGGCGCTCGAGGCGTGGTCGATGAGCTCCGCGAACTCGACGGGGCTGCCGCGGAACGGCTCGGCGAGGTGCTGGCTCGGGTCGAGTCGGCGCTCTCGGCCGGCATCCCGCTCGCCGGCGAGGCGATCGCGGCGGTACTCCCGGCCGAGCCGGGCGAGACCGCCGAGGCGGGTATCGCGAGCCTCGCGGAGCTCGGTGCGGCGCTCGCCGGGGCGCTTCCCGACGGCGTGACGCTCACCTTCGATCCGACCCTCGTGCGCGGCATGGGCTACTACACCGGCACGATCTTCGAGATCGCGCACCCGGGCTCGGGCAGTTCCGTCGGCGGAGGCGGCCGCTATGACGGGATGATCGGGAGGTTCCTCGGGCAGGATGTTCCGGCCGTCGGCTTCTCGGTCGGCTTCGAGCGCGTGGTCGATCTCATCGAGCTGCCTGCGGGCGAGGGGCCCGAGGCGATCGCCCTGGTGTTCGACGCGGACGCGGCGCCCGCGGATCTCGCGGCGCTCAAGCGAGAGCTGGTCGCGCGCGGCCACCGGGTGCGTCTCGAGAAGCGGCAGAAGAACATGAAGACGCTGCTGGATCGGGTCGGCGCCGAGGGCTTCGCGAGCTTCGCCAATGTGCGCGCCGGCGTGAGCTCGGCCGACGAACTGGAGCTGCGCGAGCTCGGTTGAACCGGATGGCTGAGTCCGTTCTTGACGACTGATTGAGCGCTCGTTATGGTTCTATCTCAAGGGATTTGACCTGTCCGGGGGGACAAAAAAGTAAAGAGTGCTCCCCATGAAGCTCTCCCACCTCGCGCCGTCCGCGCTCCTCGGCATCGCGCTGACACTCGGGCTGACAGCGGCCCCTGCCCATGCCGGCGTCGACGTAGATATCGCTGGAGGCGGAAACGCATATGTGAAGATAACGGCGAAGACTTCCGCTGGCACGGTAAAGGTCGGCAAGAAATACAGCGGCAGAGTGGATCTGAAGTACCACTTCAAGATCCTTGGCTTTGCCGTTCCGACGACTGCCTACTACGCCAGTAGCTTTCCGAAGACGTTTAAGAAGCCCTCGGTCAGAGAAGCGAATGTCAGGCTCAAGCGTCCGGAGTACCGGAGTCTCTGGAATCCGATACTGCACAAGAAGCAGTGGCAAGTAAGAGGTAAGCAGGGGTTCGCCGGTGATCTCTCCGCCAGGATTGTCGCTGACACGAAGGGCAAAGGCGCGGGAACGGGATATTTCTGCGGGGGCACCTACCCCTGTGACGGGCAAGAACTCGCCTGTACGAACGCCCATGCGCTTGTGCGTGCAATCGTCAAGAAGTGAATGCAGTCGTCCCCGTTCGTGTGCTGATTCGCATTTCTCGCCCAAATCTCATTCGACTGGGTGTCGTGCTTCTCATAGCCAATCTCCTGACTCAACTTCTTGCCTGGTTGTACCCGGTCCAGCACGACTTGGAAGTGGCGTGGGAGAAGTACGCGAAGTGGGAGGTCTCGAGTCCCATCGAGGTGCTCCCTGAAGATCTCGACCGGGTGCAGCGAGACTTCGGTCCTGACATGATGCTCGTCGCCGATTGGGAGAGCTACCTCACCGGGCAGTGGCAAGGTCGCGCCGGTGTTGAAGCCTATGTGATGCCGACAGAGCCCGAATACTTTCCGCTCCGGACCAGAGTCGGTTACGAGGACGTCGGGGAGGACTGGATTGACATCGATATTCGTGCCGCGAGAACGCTGGGTCTGCAGCCCGGGGACACGGTCGGATTCGTCGTGAGCGGGGACTCGGCGATCACTCTTCATGTGCGCGGTGTCTATGCGGTCGACCTGGGATTCGATCCGGTCGTCGCCGTCCCGGCTGCGGCAGTCTTCGGGAAGCTCAGTGATCCGGGCGACGACGAGGCGAGGACGATGAACGAACTGTTCGTCTCGGGGATGACAGTCGCCGAGGTGGAGTCCCTGCTTTCCCAGCCTTTCTACGCGGAGCGCCTCATGGACGCCGGTTATTACGACGGGATCGCCGATGTGACCACGCTCGGAGTCGAATCGCGGGCCGAGCGTCTCCGCCAAGCCGAGAGCTTCTCGTCGGCAAATCTGGGTCTTATTGCTGCCATCTCCATGCTCAGCGCTTTGGGTCTGATAGGGATGATCCTGCGCGAGATCTCAGTGTTCATCGGTTCGCTCTCACGGACCATCTCCACGCTGCATCGTCTGGGAACCTCGCAAGCGAGATTGTGGGTCCCGGCCGCACTCCTCGCATTCTCGTTGGCCGCGCTCGGTTTGGCTTCGGGTGCAGCCGGGGCGCTGCTTGCGTTCCTGAACGGGCTGACTGGAAGCACTTTCCCGCCGACCTTGCTCCCGACATTTCTGGGAGCGAATGCTGCAGTGCTACTTCTGTGCGCAGGCTGCGTGGGGTGCGCAAGCTCTTTCATGCGACGACGAGGAGCGGATCGGTGAGAGTGCTTCTGGTCCTGATTCGGTCGGTCCGTTGGCGGATACTCGTCGATGCTTGCGTCACCGCTCTTTCAGGCGGCCTGGTCGCCTTCATGCTCGCGTACACCACGTTCTCGACGTTCGATCGACTCTGGTACCAGATGGGCCTCGACTACCAAACCGTCCGGGAGTCCGACGCTCCTGGCGTCCAGGGCGCCGGCGTGCTCCGCTCGGGGTCGCTCATAGTGATACCGGAGTCACTGGCGCCGGACGGACCCGGGCCGCGTTCCTACTTCGGCTCGAAGAGTCCTGCGCTGAGAGTCGTGCCGGCCGCATCTGTGCCGGAGGTGAACGCTATCCTCGGCTCTTCGCTCCTCTCCGGCGAACTCACTACGCAGGGTGTCGTGATCGATGGAGCTCATGCCGCGCTCTGGGGGATCGGTGTCGGTGATCGGGTGGCTATTCCTGGGCCGAGAGACGAAGATTGCGTCGTGTCGGTAAGTGGTGTCAGCCGACCCTATGAATCACCGGTTTCACAGGATGAATCGGGTGACGGCGGCCAGATCCTGCTTGCCGAAACGCTGTGTGTGAGCGAGCGTGAAGAAGCGGTGGCTGAGGCGGACTCTCGAGGAACCTGGGAGATCTACAACCACGGCGGGACCACGAAAACGCAGATGATCGTGAACTCGCTGCTGTCCCCTCAGAACTACGCGATCGCGGTAGTCCTGGTGCTGGTGACGGGGTTGCTGCTGTGGATGCTCGTCGCGGTTCGTTCAGCTTCACGAACTGCGCGGGCAGTGATCGAAGACGCTATGGCGCTGGTGCGCATTGGTGTCACGCCTCGCCGCGTACGCCGCTTCGCGCGATTGCTCAGCGGTCTCAGCGTGATCGTCGGAGCGGTCGGAGCGTTGTCCATCGCCAAGTTCGCGATGATGCAGATCGCCGGCTTCTATGCACAACCCGCACTCCTCGGATCGATCGGTGTGCTCATGGTGCTTGCCGGCGGGTGTGCGCAACGGCTCATGCTTCGTGGATGGCCGACGCGGAAGAACGGAATGAATGAGTGAGAAAGTCATGAGTGGCCCGGAAGTCGGTGCAACGGTCGACATCGAGGGAGTCCGATTCGCATACTGCAAACGACGTCGGAGGATCGAAATCCTGTCGGATGCGCATGCAACCTTCTCGGAGGGTTCTCGCACGGTCGTCGTCGGGCGGTCCGGAGAAGGGAAATCGACGATCCTGGACCTCATCGCAGGGATCAGAGTCCCCGAGGAAGGGGAAGTCAGAGTGTTGGGCGATCGTATGTCTGCGATGGGAGAGAACGAGCGTGCGCGGTTGAGGCTCGCGAATTTCGGTTTCGTCCGCCAAGACTTCGATCTGATCAGGTCGCTCACAGCGACCCAGAACGTCGCCGTACCCCTGCGGCTCCGTGGGATCTCCAAGCGCGAGTCTCTGGATCGGGCACACGCGGCGCTCAGCCGACTCGGTCTCGACCGACGTGCGCAGCACCTCCCGCGTGAGCTCTCCGGTGGTGAACAACAACGCGTGAGCCTTGCGCGCGCGATCGTCGGAGAGCCGGAGATCGTCTTGGCGGATGAGCCGACCGGTTCGCTGGACGTCGAACTTCGAGATCAGGCACTCGACGTGCTCAACGAGGCAGTGGGCGAGAGCACCCTCATTCTGGTGACCCACGATGCGGAAGTATGCAGGCGGCTCGGGGCACGGCAGTTGCGGCTTGCGAAAGGAGTGCTCCACGCCGAGCAGTGATCGACCGGACGGCCGAACCGGCCCCGGCAACTCTTTCCCGAACCTTGCGGTGAATGGCCGGAACGCGCGGGGTAGCGCCGGATCCCGCCCGGTAGAATCGGTGATGCACACGCAGGCCGACCCAAGGAGCACCAGAGTGGCATTCGTAGACGCCGTCATCGCACGCGAGATCCTCGATTCCCGGGGCAACCCGACCGTCGAGGTCGAGGTCGGTCTGACCGACGGATCGGTGGGCCGCGCGGCCGTGCCGTCCGGCGCATCGACGGGCGCCTTCGAGGCCTATGAGCTGCGCGATGGGGACGCCGATCGCTACGGCGGCAAGGGCGTGCTCACGGCCGTCGACGCCGTCTTCGACGAGCTGGCCCCCGCCATCACCGGCGAAGAGCTGATCGAGGCGAGCGATCAGCGCCTGATCGATTCCGCGCTCACCGAGGTCGACGGCACCGACAACAAGCAGCGCGTCGGCGCCAACGCCATCCTCGGCGTCAGCCTCGCCGTCGCCCACGCGGCGGCCGAGTCCGCGGGCCTGCCGCTCTTCCGCTACCTGGGCGGGCCGACCGCCAGCACGCTCCCCGTGCCGCTCATGAACATCATCAACGGCGGGGCGCACGCCGACACCGATGTCGACATCCAGGAGTTCATGGCGGTGCCGTTGGGCGCAGAGACCTTCAGCGAGGGCCTCCGCTGGGGCGTCGAGGTGTATCACTCGCTCAAGGCGCTCATGAAGGAGCAGGGCCTCGCGACCGGCCTCGGTGACGAGGGGGGCTTCGCCCCGGATCTACCGCAC
>CAMFIY010000194.1 GCA_945952575.1 uncultured Leucobacter sp. | reverse complement strand
TGTATTTGGTGTTTATTTTGGGGCAGATGTTGGTGCGCAGACTCCGCAACCGACGGCGTGCGGGGGCCTGACCCTCCGCTCGCGGTCATAACGGTCCGGTCTCGGTAGTGCGTCGAGGCGGGATCCTTCTTGCGCGCCCGGACGATGGGCGATACTGTCTTGGACAGTTGGTCTGACCAACAGTCAATCTGATTTCACTGCGCCGCTACCCTGCGCGGGCGCGAGGAGGCACACGAAGCACATGACAGTCGCATCTCGGAATCTGGTTTCCGCCGAGGAGTACGCGGATCGCCTGCGCGGTCTCCGCGGGCTGCTCGCCGAGGCCGGCCTCGACGCCGCCATCGTGTGGGGGCGCGGAGGCGGCTCGGTGGACCGCTTCTCCAACATCCGCTACCTCACCGGCTTCTACCCGGTGTTCCCGACCATCCGCGATCTTCCCGGGGCCTGGAGCGACCGCGGTCTCGCCGCGCTGCTCGTCACGCAGGACGAGGCGATCCTCTTCACCGACGATCCGGAGGCCGAGGGCGCCTCGCACGGGCTCACGCGAGTGGTCTACCGCGACGGCCTCTCGCCGCGCACGATGGTCGGCGATCTGCTCGACACCCTCGTCGAGCGGCCCGGCCTCGCCGCGATCGCGATCGTCGGCGGCGATGCGATGTCGGGCAACCACGCCCGGGACCTGCTCGCGAGCGAGACCATCGCCGAACGCACGCTGCGCTGGGACGACACGTTCATCGAGCCGCTGCGCCTGCACAAGTCGACCGCCGAGATCGCGCTCATGCGCCGGGCCGCCGGGATCGCCGAGGAGGCGCTGGAGGCCGGCTTCGCCGCCGTGGTGCCGGGCGCCCGCGAAGCCGACGCGATCGCCGCGATGGCCGAGGCGATCAGCCGGAACCAGGCGGTGCTCGCCAACGCCTTCGTCGTCACCTACGATGCGTCCGGCGCCGCCGAGGACAACCGCCTCCCGCTCCACAGCGATCGGGTCTTCCAGGCCGGCGACCTCTTCACGGTCGACCTCAGCGGCTTCTACGCCGGCTATCTCTTCGACATCGCGCGCAGCACGGTCGTCGGGCAGGCGCCCCTGCCGGTGCAGCAGCGCGCGTACGATGCGGCGAAGGGCGCCGTCGACGCGATCGTCGCGGGCATGCAGCCCGGCGCCGTGCTCGGCGATGCCGCCCGGGCGGGCAGCGCGGTGCTGCGCGCGGCGGGCGTGGATCCGGAGAGCGGCGAGTTCCCGGCACGCGGTCACGGCCTCGGCCTCGGGTTCGAGGGGCCCTGGGTGCAGGACGGCACCGAGCTCGTGCTCGAGCCCGGGATGGTGATCTCGATCGAGCAGTTCGTCAACCTGGAGGGCGCGGGCGCGACCTTCGAGCGGAACATCCTCGTGACCGAGGACGGTCCCGAAGATCTGGTGGCGGTCCGGGACTTCTGGCCCGCCGAGAACGGAAAGGAGGCGGAGTGATGGCGCTCCCCAAGAACCTTCGTCGAGCCCTGATCGCCTCCGCGATCCTGCCCGGCCTGCTCCTCGCGGGCTGTGCAGGCACGGCCTCGACCAATGAGACCAAGCCGCTCGAGATGCAGCGCGGTCTCACCAGCACCCCGAAGGGCAGCGGCCCGGTCGATCTCGTGACCTGGAACCTGATCTGGGGCGAGCCCTCGTCGCTCGACTGGGTCTACGACTACGCGGACTCCGACAACACCGCGCTCGCCAACATGTGCGAGGGCCTCATGCGGCAGAACGAGGACATGAGCCTCTCGCCCGCGCTCGCGGAGCAGGTGGATCGACCGGACGACCTCACCCTGGTGTTCACGATCCGCAAGGACGTGAAGTTCTGGGACGGGACCCCGCTGACCGCTGAGGACGTGGCCTTCAGCCTCAACCGCAACCGCGACGAGAAGGTCGGATCGTACTGGTCCACGCCCTTCTACGACCGCGTGAAGTCGATCGAGGTGACCGGCGACCACGAGGTGACCGTCAAGTTCAGCAAGCCCGACTCGCTCTTCGAGCGCATGATGGCGACCGCCGCCGGCATCATCGGCAGCAAGGCCTACGTCGAGAAGGCGGGCGCCGACTACGGCACCGCCAAGGGCGGCATCATGTGCACCGGGCCCTTCTCGTTCGGCTCCTGGCAGTCGGGCTCGAAGATGACCCTGAACGCGAACCCCGACTACTGGGATCCCGAGCTGCGCCCGATGGTCAAGAAGCTCGACCTGACCTTCGTGACCGACGAGGCCACCGTGTCGAACAGTCTCTTCTCCGGTGACATCGACGGCTCCTACATGCCGCCGCTCTCGGCGACCGAGAAGCTGCTCGAGAAGGGCGACAACGCGTTCGTCCTCGGTCTCGGCACCGACTGGATGGCGATCCGCCCCACCGAGAAGGACGGCGCGCTGAAGAAGCTCGAGGTGCGGCAGGTGCTGAGCCTCCTCCTCGATCGCGACGCGGTGGCCAAGGCGGTGTTCCGCGGCACCGCGGATCCCGCGGTCACGCCCATCCAGCCGGGTGCGTGGGGCTATGCGAAGGATCTCTGGCAGGCGGCGTACGACCAGCTGCCCGATCCCGTCTTCGATGTGGCGAAGGCCGGCGAACTGGTCAAGTCCGCCGGTCTCGAGGGCACCGAGCTGCGCCTCGCCATCCCCGCCGACAGCGAGGCCGAGCAGAAGATCTCCGAGATCCTGACCGCCGGCGCGAGCCAGGTCGGCATCACGATCACATTCGACACCCTGCCGACGACCAGCTTCACCGAGCTCTACTTCGACAAGAAGGCGCGGGCGAACTACGACGGCTTCATCGCCTGGGAGTACGGTGCGGGTGTGGCTGATCCGGTCGTGAGCATGAGCGAGTTCACCCCGCTCAGCGCCTACAACTACGGCAACAACGACGACCAGGTGCTCACGCAGAGCGTCTCCGACGCGCTCTCGACGTTCGACGAGAACGAGCGCGCCAAGCTCCTGATCCAGGGCCAGCAGCAGATGGTGGACAACCTGCCGCTGATCCCGATCGTCAACCTCCAGAACCGTCTGTACCAGAACCCTCGGATCACCGGGGCGACCGCTTCCCGAGCGAGCCTCTACTACCCGTGGGCGGCCAAGATCGGCGCGGCGAAGTAACGCCGCACCGCATCGGTGGCGCGGAGCGGGGGATCCCGCCCCGCGCCACCGGGAGCACTCATGATCCGTTTCACACTCCTGCGCCTCGGCGAGGGCATCCTGACGCTGCTGGTCTCGTCGTTGCTCGTCTTCGCGGCGCTCTTCCTCTCGCCCGGCGACCCGATCGCGATCCTGGTCGGCAACCGCACCGTCAGTGCGGAGACCATCGCCTCCCTGCGCGCGCAGTACCACCTCGACGAGCCGTTCTTCGTGCGCTGGATCGCCTGGCTCGGCGACCTGCTCAGCGGCAATCTCGGGCGCTCGATCACCTACCGCGACGAGGTGTGGAATCTGATCCAGCCCCGGCTCGGCACCACCGGGCTCCTGCTCGCGCTGGCGCTGCTCGCGATCGTCGTGGTCGGCGTCGGGCTGGGCATCGTCGCGGCGATGTCGGGCCGCCGCCTGAGCGACGTCATGCTCGCGCTCACCTCGGTCGGCGTCGCCGTCCCGTCGTTCGTCGCGGCGACGCTGCTCATCACGATGCTGGCCGTCGGACTCGGCTGGTTCCCGACCTTCGGACCGGGTGAGAGTCTGGGGGACCGGCTCTACCACCTGGTCCTCCCCGTCGTCGCCCTGACCATCTCCTCGGGCTCCTACGTCACCCGGGTCACCCGGGCGGCGCTGCGCGAGGAGGCGCAACGCGATCCCGTGCAGACCGCGATCGGCCGCGGCCTGCCCCGGGGCCGTATCGTCCGGCACCACATCGTGCGCAACGCGCTGACCCCGATCGCGACCGTGGTCGCCGTCACGCTGACCAGCCTCGTCGTCGGCTCCATCGTCATCGAGAAGGCCTTCGCGCTCGACGGACTCGGTTCGCTGCTGCCCGAGGCGGTGCTCCGCAAGGACTTCGCGGTGGTGCAGGCGATCACCCTGCTGCTGATCACGTTCGTGGTCATCGTCTCCCTGATCGTCGACATCATCCAGGTCTCCGTCGATCCCCGAATCCGAGCGAAGGTGGTGTCGCGATGACCACGACCATCCTGCGCCGCAAGTCGACGCCGCGGTTCTCCGGCATGGGGCGCAAGCGGGACATCCCGCTGCTCGTGTCGGTCGTCGTGATCGTGCTGCTCGCGCTCTCCGCGGCGCTCGCGCCGCTGCTCGCCCCGGCGGATCCGCTCGCCTCGGACTTCATGCGCACCTATCAGCCGATGGGCGCGGGCTCCGTGCTCGGCACCGACGGCTCGGGCCGTGACATCCTGAGCCGCCTGCTCTACGGCGGACGGGTGAGCCTCGTCGCCCCGGCGGTCATCGTCATCCTCGCCGGCCTGCTCGGCACGGTGATCGGCATCGCCTCGGCCGTGATCGGCGGCGCCGTGGATCGCGTGCTCAGCCGCCTCCTCGACATCGGTTTCGCGTTCCCGGGCATGCTGCTCGCGATCCTCGCGGTGACGATGTTCGGCGCCGGAGTGACCCCCGTGGTGGTCGCACTCGCGATCGCCTACGTGCCGTTCATCGGCCGGATGGTCCGCAATGTGGCGGTGAGCGAGATGGCGCTGCCCTACATCGACGCGCTGTTCAACGTCGGCCAGTCCCGCTGGCGCATCGCGGTCTCCCACGTCCTCCCGGCGGTGCTGCCGACCGCGATGGCGCAGGTGACCGTGTCGTACGGCTACGCGATGGTCGACCTCGCCGCGATGTCCTTCCTGGGCATGGGCGTGCAGCCGCCGACGGCCGACTGGGGCCTCATGGTCTCCCAGGGGCAGAAGGGCATCATCCAGGGGCACTGGGAGGAGGCGATCTCCGCCGGTCTCGTCATCGTGGTCTCGGTGGCGGCGGTCTCGCTCGTCGGCGACCGCCTCGCGGATCGCGTCGGCAATGTGAGGGAGACGAGGGTATGAGTCTGGTCCAGATCTCCGGCCTCACGCTGAGTGCGGCCGACGGAGAGGAGATCGTCTCGCGCGCCTCGCTGACCATCGGGCACGGCGAGATCGTGGGCGTGATCGGCGAGTCGGGTTCGGGCAAGTCGATGACCCTGAAGGCGATCGCGGGGCTGCTGCCCGGCGGGGTCGGGGTCGCCGGCGGGTCCATCCGCTACGAGGGCGACGAGCTGACGACGCTCTCCCGCTCCCAGTATCAGCGGTTCCGGGATCGCGAGCTGGGCATCGTCTACCAGGATCCGCGCGCGAGCGTGAACCCGGTGCACAGCGTCGGCGACTTCCTGGTCGAGGCGCTGCGCGTCAACCGGCGGCTCGGGCGTCGCGAGGCGCAGTCGCTGGTCTTCGAGATCTGCCGCGAGGTCGGGCTCTCGGATCCCGAGCACCAGCTCCGGGCCTACCCCTACCAGTTCTCGGGCGGCATGCTGCAGCGCGCGGTCATCGCCGCGGCGCTCGTCACCGAGCCGCGGCTGATCCTGGCGGACGAGCCGACCACCGCGCTCGACGTGACGCGTCAGGCCGAGGTGGTCTCGCTGCTCCGCAAGCAGGTCCGCTCGCGCGGCATCGGCATGATGTTCATCACGCACGATCTCGAGCTGGCCGCGGCCATCTGCGATCGCGTCTACGTCATGTATCGCGGGCGCATCGTCGACGAGGCGCCCGCCGAGCGGCTCATCGAGTCCGACCACCCCTACACCCGGGCGCTGCTGAGCGCGCGGCCGACCCTCGACCAGTCGCACCGGCGGCTCTCGACGATCACCGAAGAGATG
>CAMFIY010000193.1 GCA_945952575.1 uncultured Leucobacter sp. | reverse complement strand
CGTTCAGCTCGACCAGATCCACGTCGGCCCAGGTGCGGCCCGCGCGCGCGAGCGCCCGGTTCGCCGCCTCGATGGGTGCGATCGGGAAATCATCGGGGTCCACCCCGTGCGCCGCCCTCCCGGTGACACGAGCCAGCGGCTCCGCGTCGATCGCGCCCTCGCGCCCGAGCAGCACCGCCGAAGCCCCGTCGTTGATCGACGACGAGTTACCGGCGGTCACCGTGCCTTCGCCCGGAGACGCGAACAACGGCTTCAGGCCCGCCAGCTTCTCCACCGAGGTGTCGTCCCGGATCCCCTCGTCCCGAGCAAGCTCATATCCCGGCACCTGCACGATCTCGGCATCGTAGACGCCCGCGGCCCACGCGGATGCGGCCCGCTCGTGCGAGCGCGCCGCGAAGGCGTCCTGCGCCTCGCGCCCGATGCCCCACTCGCGAGCGATCTTCTCCGCGGACTCGCCGTTCGAGATGGTCCAGTGCTGCGGCAACGCGCGGTTCACCATCCGCCAGCCGATCGAGGTGTTCCACATGGTCTGGTTGCCGACCGCCGGCCACGGCTTCGACGACTTCTCGACCACGAAGGGCGCGCGGCTCATCGACTCGACGCCGCCCGCGAGCACGAGGTCGGCGTCGCCGGTCTCGATCGCGCGCGATCCCTGGATCACTGCCTCCAGCGACGACGCGCACAGTCGATTGACGGTGACGCCGGTCACCGAAGTCGGGAAGCCGGCGAGCAGCGCGCCGAAGCGCGCCACATTGCGATTGTCCTCACCCGCCTGGTTGGCGTCGCCGAAGATCACGTCGTCGATGCGCGCGGGATCGATGCCCGTGCGCTCCACGACCGCGCGCATCACGGTTGCCGCGAGGTCGTCGGGGCGCACGCCGGAAAGGCCGCCCGCCGCACGACCGAAAGGAGTCCGGACCGCATCGTAGATATAGGTGGTGGTCACGCCCGACTCCCCTCGGGCGCACCGATCAGGCGCAGACCCGTCAGCTCCTCCAGTTCGGCGAGGGTATTGTCGCCGAACAGCTCGCGCACCGCGAAGCCCTCGGGCATCACCTCGAACACCGCGTGATCCGTGTAGACCCGGGTGACGCAACCGGCCCCGGTCAGCGGGTAGCCGCAGCGCTCGACGAGCTTCGACTCTCCCGTCTTGGCGAGCAGGTCGGTCATCACGTAGACGGACTTCGCGCCGATCGCAAGATCCATCGCACCGCCGATCGCCGGGATCGCACCGGGCGCACCGGTCGACCAGTTCGCCAGATCCCCGTTGGCCGCGACCTGGAACGCGCCGAGCACGCACACGTCCAGGTGGCCGCCGCGCATCATCGCGAACGAGTCCGCGTGCTGGAAGTAGGCGGCCCCCGCAAGCGCGGTCACCGCCTGCTTGCCCGCATTGATGAGATCGGGATCCACTTCGCCGGGCGCGGGGGCGGGCCCCATCCCGAGCATGCCGTTCTCGGTGTGCAGGATGATCTCCTGATCCGCGGGGAGATAGTCGGCGACGAGCGTCGGCGCCCCGATGCCGAGGTTCACGTATGAGCCCTCGGGGATGTCGGCGGCGATCCGCGCTGCAAGATCCTGTCGGCTGATCCTGGTGGGCATCAGATCGGGTTCCCTTCGAGATCGACTCCGCCGACGAATCCACCGCCGCGCAGCCAGGCGCGCTCACCGACGGCGACCACCCGATCGACGAAGATGCCGGGCGTGACGACGGTCTCGGGATCGATGGATCCGAGCGGCACGACCTCGTCGACCTGCGCAATGGTCGTGGTCGCGGCCGTCGCCATGATCGGCCCGAAGTTCCGGGCGGTCTCCCGGAAGACGAGATTGCCCCAACGATCCGCCCTGAGGCCGCTGATGAGCGCGAAGTCGGCGCGGATCGGATATTCGAGCAGGTAGGTCTTGCCCTCGATCTCGCGCATCTCCTTGCCTTCTGCCAGCTCGGTGCCGACGGCGGTCGGCGAGTAGAAGGCGCCGATGCCGGCGCCGGCGGCACGGATCCGCTCGGCGAGGTTGCCCTGCGGCACCAGTTCGAGTTCGATGGCGCCCTCCCGGTAGAGGCCGTCGAACACCCACGAATCGCTCTGCCGGGGGAAGGAGCAGATGATCTTCCGCACCCGCCGCTTGGCGAGGAGCGCGGCGAGGCCGGTGTCGCCGTTGCCCGCGTTGTTGTTCACGATGGTCAGCCCGCGTGCGCCCTGCTCGATGAGCGCATCGATCAGTTCGACCGGCTGCCCGGCACGGCCGAAGCCGCCGATCATCACGGTGGCGCCGTCGGGGATGCCGGCGACGGCCTCCTCGACGGAGGCCACGGTCTTGTCGATCACTCCGCTTCCTCCCCGAGCACCTCGGCGGCCATTCTGATGCCCTCGTTCGCCACGGGCACCCCGCAGTACAGGCCGGCCTGGAGGATGACCTCCTTGATCTCGTCGACGGTCAGCCCGTTGCGGCGGGCGGCGGCGACGTGCATCTTGAACTCATCGTGATGACCCAGCGCCAGCATCGCCGTCAGCACTGCGACCGAGCGCGAGCGGCGGTCCAGGCCTGGGCGCGACCAGATGTCGCCCCAGGCGGTGCGCGTGATGAAGTCCTGGAAGTCGGCGGTGAAGGAGTTCGTGCCCGCGATCGCGCGATCCACGTGTGCGTCGCTCAGCACCTCGCGACGCACGGACATGCCGCGGTCGTAGCGCTCCTCGTCGCTGAGTCCTGATCCGGCAGATCCCGTCATAGTCCGCATCTCCCTATTTCTGAATGTCGGTGAAGAACTCGCGCAGCACGGCCAGCGTCGCCCCGGGCCGCTCGGCCGGCGGCTGATGGGCGACACCGTCGATCCGCACCTTGCGCGCTCGCGGTGCTCCGGCGACGATCTGATCCTGCCGCGCCTCGGTGCCGACGGTGTCGTGCTCGCCCCATGCCGCGAGCACCGGGATCCGGATCTCACCGAGACGGCCGCGCAGATCGTAGCCGGCCAGCGCCTCGGCGCATCGCGCGTATCCCTCGTCGTCGGTGTCCCGCAGCGCGTGCAGGATCCGTCCGATCAGCACCGGCTCCCGCTCGAACGACTCGGGCACGAACCACGACTGCGCGGACGGCCCGATGAGCACCGAGGTCGACTGCCGCCGCACAGTCTCGGCGCGGGTGAGCCAGTGCTCGCTCGTGCCGAGCTCGGCTCCGGCGGCGAGGCTTGCGACCGCCGCGAACACGTCCCCGTGATCCAGCGCGCGGTGCAGGGCGAGCGCACCGCCGATCGAGACCCCGGCGTAGTAGGCGGGCGCGCAGCCGCCGATTCCGCGGACCGCGCCGGCGACCGATTCTGCCAGCTCAGCCATCGTGAAGGGCCCGTCCGGCACCGGGGCAGTGCCGTGCCCGGGCAGGCTCAGCAGCGAGACCCGGAAGTCTCCGACGAGCAGCGGCACCGCGTTCTCCCAGAGCAGCGGGCCGGTGCCGAGCGAGTGGCCGAGCACGAGGAGCGGCCTCCCCTCGGCGCCGACCGGCTCGGTGAGCGTGATCTCGGGTGCGGTCATTCGGCGCCCTCTGCGCCGGGCTCGAGAGTCAGACCGTCGACGAGCATGCCGGCCAGGCCGGTGTAGTCCGATGGATCCAGCAGCGCATCGATATCGAGATCCGCGATACTCGGCTCTGCCCGCAGCAGTTCGCCGAGATCGGCCCCGGCTCCGGCCGCGTCGACCAGCTGCCTCACCCGCTCGGCGCCGATGATCGGCCCCAGTGCGATCGACAGCCGCTCCGCGACGATGAGCCCACGACTGAGCCGAAGGTTGCGATCGACGGCGTCCGCGTCGACCACGAGCCCGGCGAGCAGAGCCTCGGCATTGGCCGCGGCTCCGAGCGCGACCCGCAGCAACTCCCGCAACGCCGGCCATTCGGCGTGCCAGGCGCCGTCGGGGCGCTCGTCGACGGCGAGCGCGGCGGCCGTGTGCAGGGTCGCCGCGAGGTGGGGGGCGCGGATCGCGGCCGAACGGATCAGCACCGAGCGCACCGGGTTGCGCTTCTGCGGCATCGCGGAGGATCCGCCGCCGGCTCCCTCGGCCAGCTCGCCGATCTCGGTGCGGCTCAGCGTCGCGACATCGGCGGCGATCACGCCAAGAGCATCGGTGACCTGCACGAGTGCGTCGGCCAGCTCGGTCACCGGCCAGCGCGTCGTGTGCCAGGGCGCTTCGGGCACGGCGAGGTCGAGCTCGCCGGCGAAGGCCGAGGGCAGCGCGGCCGCGACATCCGGCCCGCCGATGAGCGAGAAGGAGGCCAGCGTGCCTCCCGCACCGCCGAGCTGCGCCGGGAGCTGCCAGAGCGCGTCGTCCAGGCGAGCCGCCGCACGGGCGAGCCCGCGCTCCCAGTTCGCAGCGCGCAGACCCACGGTGGTGGGCACGGCGTGCTGGGTGAGCGTGCGCGCAGCGGCCGTCTGATCTCGGTGGGCGGCGGCGAAGCGGAGCAGCGTCTCGTCGGCCTCTACCAGGCGTGCGAGCAGCCCGATGCCGGCCTCTCTGGCCAGCAGCATCAGTGCGGTGTCGAGGATGTCCTGGCTGGTCGCTCCCCGGTGCACCCAGGTGCGTGCGCGCGAGGGCACGCGGTCCCGGAGCATCCCGACGAGCGGGATCACGGGGTTTCCGCCCGAAGCCGAGGCCGTGATCAACTCGGCGAGCTCCGTTTCACCGAGGCCGTGCACCGCGAGGAGGTCGTCCGCACGGGCACCGAGCGCCTCGGCGACCGCCTCGGCCGCCTCCGCGGGTGCCACGCCGACCTCCGCCCAGGCACGGGTCAGCGCGATCTCGGCGGCGATCATGCACCGCGCGAAGGTCGCGTCATCCAGCCCGGAGTCGGGATCCGACCCCGCCGTCACCGGCGAGAGCAGTCCTCGGTCGAAACCCCGACCGCCGCCGATATCTCCGTCGCTCAACTCATCCGTAGGCAAGGAACACGGTCTCCTTCCCGCCCTGCAGGTGGATGTCGTGCTGCAGATACCCCTCGGGCGTGCGTGTGGCAACGAGCGTAGCGCGCTCCTTCGGAGTCAAGGAGGCCAGCAGCGGATCCGCTGCGAGGCGCTCCTCGCCCTCCGGCAGGTAGATGCGGGTGTGCAGTTTGTCTGGCAGCCCGCGCGCGAAGACGACAGCGGCGAAGAACGGCGCTTCACCCGCCACCGATCCGGGGTCGCGGGTCCAGAACTCGTAGCGTCCCTCGTCGCTGGTGAAGGATCGGCCGAAACCGGTGAAGGTGTGGCCGTCGCGATGCAGGAAGCCGCGCGCCCGGGGGATGCGTCCGTCGCCGTCGGCCTGCCAGATCTCGACGACGGCGTCGGGGATCGGATCCCCCGCACCGTCGCGGACCGTTCCGCCGAGCAGGATCGCACCGGGCGAGTGCGGGAAGACGACCTCGTGCTTCCGCTCGGAGTCGAGGCCGAAGGCGAAGAACGGGCCGACCGTCTGCCCGGGGGTCTGCAGGCGGGTCCTCGCCGGGGCGCCCGAGCCCCGCTGCGCTGCGCCCATCAGTGCTCCCCCTCACCCGGCTCGAACCAGGTGGCATCCGGGCCGTCGAGCACGATGTCGAAGCGATATCCCATCGAGAACTCGTGCACGGTCTGCTCGTGGTCGTATGTGCCGATCAGGCGATCCCGGTCCTTCTGCTCGCGGATCGTGTTGTAGATCGGATCGAGCGCGAAGAGCGGGTCGCCGGGGAAGTACATCTGGGTCACGAGCCGCTGCGTGATCGAGTTCCCGAACACCGAGAAGTGGATGTGCGCCGGGCGCCGCGCGAGGATAGGGTGGAGCGAGGGGAGGCGCGCGGTGGTGAGGCCGTG
>CAMFIY010000192.1 GCA_945952575.1 uncultured Leucobacter sp. | reverse complement strand
TACACGCGTAAGATCGTCGGCAGCGTCAGATGTGTATAAGAGACAGGTCTTGTGCCACAGGTGTCTCCTCCAGGTGGGGGTGATCGGGAAGATTGCGTTGCGCGGGCGGCGCCCGCACGGGCCGGGGCGGATCACGGTCTGCGATCCGCCCCGAACCAGACGGCTATTACCAACGGTAATGAGCGAACGCGCGGTTCGACTCGGCCATCTTGTGGGTGTCCTCGCGGCGCTTCACCGCGGCGCCGAGGCCGTTCGAAGCGTCGAGGATCTCGTTGGTGAGGCGCTCGGTCATCGTGTTCTCACGACGAGCCTTCGCGTAGCTGGTCAGCCAGCGGAGGGCGAGCGTGTTGGCGCGGTGCGGCTTCACCTCGACGGGCACCTGGTAGGTGCTGCCGCCGACGCGACGCGAACGGACCTCGAGAGTGGGGCGCACGTTGTCGAGCGCCTTCTTGAGGACGGCGACCGCATCCTGACCGGACTTGTTGGCCACGTTCTCCAGCGCACCGTAGACGATGCGCTCGGCGAGGCCCTTCTTGCCGTCGAGCAGGATCTTGTTGACGAGCTGGCTCACCACGGGCGAGCCGTACACCGGATCGGCGACGACGGGGCGCTTCGGAGCAGGTCCCTTGCGAGGCATTACTTCTTCTCCTTCTTCGCACCGTAACGGCTGCGCGCCTGCTGACGATCCTTGACCGCCTGCGTGTCGAGCGCGCCGCGCACGATCTTGTAGCGCACACCGGGGAGGTCCTTCACACGACCGCCGCGCACGAGCACCATCGAGTGCTCCTGCAGGTTGTGGCCCTCACCGGGGATGTACGCGGTGACCTCGGTACCGTTGCGGAGCTTCACACGAGCGACCTTGCGCATCGCCGAGTTCGGCTTCTTCGGGGTGGTGGTGTACACACGGGTGCACACGCCGGCCTGCTGCGGGTTCGACTTCAGGGCGGGCGCCTTGGTCTTGGAGACCTTCGGCGAGCGACCCTTGCGAACCAGCTGCTGAATAGTAGGCACTGATTCTCCTATTTGTTCCTGCACGGTGACAGGAATGCTTACATGAAACAAGCATCCGCGATCGCTCGCGCGACCGCTGACCTGCTGCCCGATGTCGTCGCCGGCCCCGAAGGATCGGCTTCGGCACCGCGGCGGGTGCAGGTATGCCGTGGGGGTATTCGACCGGACTCGCTCCGCGCACGCGCGGGGACCCGCCGACCGGGTGACCCTGTGGGCGCTCCCTCGCCGCGAGCCGCTTGCACGACAAACAACGGTGGAACACACCAACAAACAACTATACGCGCCGATGGTCGCACTTCGCAATATATGATTCGGCCTCTCGTTCGCCCGCTCGCCATCGCGAACGCACCGATCCGCGGGGTCGCACCGGATTCGTCCGGAGCGAAGTGCGATCCCGCGGATCGGCGCGAAATCGGCGACTCGGGTGGCAGCGACCGGGAGGAGGCTATCGCGGCGGCTCGAGGTGCCGGCTCAGCTCCTCCAGCATCGCCTGAACCTGCGGCTCCACGAAGCGATCCACCGCCGCCTGGATCCGCGGCCGGTGCTCGGCCAGCGCGAAGCAGACCCGCTGCCCCGCGTCGTCCGCGAAGCGATCCGCGAGCTCGATCTCGCGGATGAGCCGCTGCTTCTCCTCGGCGCTGAGCGGCGGCCGCGGCAGCGGCGGCTCCGGCCTCGTCTCCTCCGCGAGCCCGGCCATAGTGAAGAGGAAGGGCTGCTCGTCGTCCGTCTCGGGATCCAGATCCACCCCGTCGTACTCCGGATCCAACCCCGCTGACGGCTCGAAACCGCCCGTGTGCCACATCTGCTCGCCGGTCAGCTCGGCGTGCAGCGTCGGCAGCTCGCGTTCGGTGTAGCCGTCGACGGCGCGATCGACGATCCGCTGCATCCGACTCGTCAGCGCGTGCGCGACCTGATGCGGCACCGTGCCCGCGATCCCTGCGGCCTCGAGCAGCGGGGAGCCGGTGCACCGGCGGCACATGCGCGAGCGGCCCCGCACCGTGCCCGGCTGCCAGCTCGGCACCCAGCGCAGCCAGGCGTCGACGGCGGCATCCACACGCGCCGAGATCCAGTCGCGCCCGGGATCGTTCACTACCGCTCCCCTTCGCCCGTGCCGTCGGAGTCCTCGCGGTCGTCACCGCGGTCACCGCGATCATAACCCCCGAACCGGGTCCAATCCGGCCCGTCCTCGTCGCCATGACGCTCGTGCGGCCACCGCGGCACCGGGCGATCCGTGTACACACGGCGGGCGAGCACCGCCCAGAAGAGCAGGGAGGCGGCCGCCCAGACGATTGCGAGCGCGACGCCGTACGGGCTCACCCAGGTCTCATCGATCGACATCCCGACCAGGATCCCGCCAAGGCACCACACGAAGTAGGCGCCCAGCGCGAGCACGAGGGTGTGCGCCCAGGGCGGCGTGCGGCGGCCGCGCAGCAGGACCAGGGCTTGACGCCAGAGCCCGAACGCGAGCAGCAGCACGGCGACCAGCAGGATCGCCTCGGCGCTGACCGGCGGAATGCCTGCCGTCGTCACCGGCTCCCGGCCGGTGGCGACGCCGAGCATGCCCCAGACGGCGATCAGCAGGGCCAGCGCGACGACGACCGCGGCCCCGGCCAGACCCACGACGTATCCGCGGGTCACACCGCGGCGCCGGTCGTGGGACTGGCCGTCGGTCACGGCTGCTTCGCCTGCGCCTCGGCCAGGGCGGTCTCGTACTCGGCGAGCGCCTCGGCGTTCGCCCGTGAGACCTTGCGGCCGCGAGCGCCGATCCACGCCCCGAACCACACGATGACCTCGCGAGCGATGACTCCGGCGGCCACCGACGGCAGCAGCAGGCCGTAGTGCTGGATCACGGTGATCGGCGTCACCGAACCGTCGAGCAGATTGCTCAGACCGGAGGCGCCGCTCAGCTGATAGGTGGCGAAGGCGAGACCCGCGTCGGTGGCGGCCCAGACGAGCGCGGCGACGAGGAAACCGCCCAGGACATGCGCCCACCAGCCTGCTCGGCCCACGATGAGGATGAGCAGCACATAGCCGATGAAGAACGTCGCAACGGCCGCGATGAACGGCCAGAGGAACAGCTGCACGAGCATGTCGAAGGATGCCCCGGTGCCCGCCGCGAAGTAGAGGACGGCGCCGAACAGCGCCGCGAACACGATCGTGGCGAGCAGCGCGATCGCGACACCGGGGCCGCGGTTGCCCCGGAGATCCGGCGGCATCGGCGTCTGCATGTAGAGCGCCGCCATGGGGTGGTTGGCGCTCACGAGGATCTTGTCATCCGGAATCGACAGCACCGGAGCCTGTGCGACGGGCTCCGTCGGCCCGGCGCTCGGCATCTCATCGGGCAGGACGATCGGAGGGCGGCCCTCGGGGATGACCGTGGTGGCGGCCGACTCGGCAGCCTCGACCGGAGCCGGTGCGGCTTCGCCGGAGAGATCCCCGGCCCGGTCCACCGCGGCGAGGACCTCCGTCGCGGTCGCCTCGCTCTCCTCGACCGGAGCACCCGGCTTCGGCTCAGGAGCCGTCTGCACCGCGGGCGCCTCGTGGGCGGCCGGTGCGGGCAGAGCCTCGGTCGCGTTCGCGGTCTCCGCCTCAGCGGGCGCCTCTGCTGCAGGGGTGTTCGCGGCGGGGGCGTCCGCCTGGGTCTCGCGATCCTCGCTCATGGCCCGTGCCCTTCCTGCTCGGGGCGCGCGGCAT
Organism: uncultured Leucobacter sp.; assembly: GCA_945952575.1. Lineage (GTDB taxonomy): Bacteria > Actinomycetota > Actinomycetes > Actinomycetales > Microbacteriaceae > Leucobacter. The sequence continues at coordinate 2,141 of CAMFIY010000192.1, read as the reverse complement.
CGAGCCGTCGCGCCTGTGCCGTAAGGGTACAAGCGGATGCGTCCGCTCACGCGGATGCCGCGCGGGCGGACGCGGAAAAGCCGCTCCCTGCCGCCGGAACCCGGATGCGTGCGAGGAGACGGCCTTCTCCACCGCGTAGAGGAGCTTGTGCTCCCCTGCCACCTCTCCCGAGTAGGCCAGGCCCACGCCGCGGCCATGACCGCGGAACTGCACGTAGAGAGCGTCGGGTGCACCCGATCCCTTTCGCGTGCTCTCCTCCTGGAATCCGGCGGCGAGCATCTGCCGTCTGGCCTCGCGAAACTGGTTCTCCCCCGTGATGACGATAAGTGCGTACCAGGTGAAGTCATCCGAATGCGAGTACTCGAGCTCGCCGTCATGGGCAGGCACTTCCGCGGGCCAGCCGGCGGGGAGCCGGTCCGCGGGCATCAGCTCTCCCGTGGGCGATCCGCTGCACGCAGCCAGGAGCACGATGAGCATCCCCGCGACGATGATCCTGACGGTGGTGAGGGCGCGAGCTCTCAGCATCGATCAACCACGGTCATTTACTCATCTTCTCACAGGAAGCAGCGATGATGCAGAGTCCCTAATCCCAGAGATCGGAGAGTGCCGGCGCTAGCCGGCTCCCCTGCTCGTACCCGATTCCGGCGGCGAGCGGCCGCAGCGCCGGGTTCATCGCGTTGGCTCCGAACAGGTGCTCCGAGCCCACGCGCGGAACGACCGTCTCGACTCGGCTGCCGGCCGCGCGGAGCGCGTCGACCTGCCGGTCCAGCCGCTGTCCCCATTCCGCCGGGAACAGGGAGTCTCCGCCGAGGGGCGAGAGCACGAGCACCCGGGCGTACCCGGCCGCGAGATCGGCGTTGTCGGGATTCGAGCGATACCCGCCGTCGAGGTAGCGACGATCACCGATCCGATAGGCGAAGCCGCCGCCCGCGCAGCTCGCCGCCACCGCATCCACCAGCTCCACGCCGCTTTCGCGGTCGAAGATCACCGGCTCGCCGCTCTCGGCGTCGACGGCCGTGAGCCGGACCGTGCGGTGCGCGGGCCACTCGTGGCCGGGGAACCTGGCAGCGACCGTCTCTCGCCAGCGGGCCGTCGCGACATCGCTCGACCCGCTCGAGCCCGCACCGGCGGCGATGGCGGATGCGCCGATGCGCCGGCGCATGTCGACGATGTCCGCGGACGCCGCGATGATCCCGCGCAACCGTTCGAGGTGGCTGATGGCCGACGGCGGGCGAGCCGTGCCGGTGCCGCCGGCGCCATCGGTCGGCTCGGTCGCTCCGCGCACGGCTGAGGGGGCCGGTGCATCGACCGTCGCTGCGAACAGTTCGGAGGGGCTCGATCCGGAGAACTGGGCGGCAGCCGTCGCGCCCGCCGAGGTGCCGATCGTGAGATCGGCCCCGGTCACGTCGAGACCGGCATCGAACAGGCCGGCGACGACGCCGAGCAGCCAGGCGTTGCCGCTGGATCCGCCGCCGCCGAGCACGAGCGCGGTGGATGGGGAAGGAGAAGAAGTGGTGTTCATGGGAGTCGCCTTTCGCGATACGCGTCTCGGGCGCTCCCTCGGGCTACTGGTTCAGTCGCCCGATCGTGCACAAGAGGGAGCACCCATTCCGGATACAGCGTTCATGGGTCTCACCCCCTCTCGAAAGATCACGATCACTAGAAAGCTAGCACTTCTGCGGCGCGCGGACCAGGGATCCCCCACATGACGAGAGCGGGCGCCCACCCGAAGGTGAACGCCCGCTCTGCGTGACGAGTGGATCCGGGCGCTTCGACAGGCTCAGCGACCGGATCCCTCAGGCTCAGCTGTAGCTGCCCGGGTTGAACTCGTCAGCGGTGAAGCTGTCGAAGTCCACGAACGAGAGATCGTTCTCGTCGAAGCCGCCCTCGGTCGCGAACAGACGATTCGGGTAGCGCTCCGCCTTCGCCTCCTCGGTCGCCTCGACGTCGACATCGCGGTAGGTTCCCAGGCCGGTGCCGGCCGGGATGAGCTTACCGATGATCACGTTCTCCTTGAGACCGATCAGCGGATCCTTCGAACCCTCCATCGCCGCCTGCGTCAGCACGCGGGTCGTCTCCTGGAACGACGCTGCCGACAGCCAGGACTCGGTCGCGAGCGACGCCTTGGTGATACCCATGAC
>CAMFIY010000191.1 GCA_945952575.1 uncultured Leucobacter sp. | reverse complement strand
ATCACGCCGCCCGTCACCGAGAGCCCGCGGATGATCCCGTCCCGAGTGCCGTGCGCGAGCGACTCCTCGCGCACCCGCGTCATGAGGAAGATGTTGTAGTCGATGCCGAGCGCGACCAGGAACACGAAGCCGAAGAGGGGCACCGCCGGATCGGCGCCGGGGAAGCGGAAGATCCCGTCGAAGACGAGCGCCGAGACGCCGAGCGCCGTGCCGAAGGAGAGCACCGTCGTGAGCACGAGCAGGATCGGCGCGAGCACGGCGCGCAGCAGGAGCATGAGGATCACGAGGATCACCGCGAGCACCACCGGGATGATCAGGTTGCGGTCGTGGATGGATGCGTCGTTCGTGTCGATCGCGGTCGCGGTCACGCCGCCGATGAGCGCCTCGGTGCCGTCGCGATCGAGATCCGCTCGGAGCTCGCGGACGGTAGCCTGCGCCGCATCCGAGTCGGCGGCCGCGGTGAGCGTCGCCTGCAGCATCACGCGCCCGTCGACCACCGTCGGCCCGGGCGCCGGGGAGCCGGGGGCGCCGACTGCCTGGATCCCGTCCGCCGTCACCGCCGCCGATCCGGAGGCCGCGTCCTTCGCGACCACCGAGACGCCGTCGACCCCGTCGTTCGCGAGCAGTCCGTCTGCCGCCGCCTGCAGATCGGCCTCGGCGACCACCACGTAGGCGGGGCTGCCCGAGCCGCCGGGGAAGTGCTCGCCGAGCACCGCCTGGCCGTCGCGGGCCTCGGATACGCCGAGCACGAGGTCGGATTGCGGAACGCCCTGCGCCTGCAGCTGGGTCACTCCGGCGGTTCCGATGAGCAGCAGCGCGGTCGTGACGACCCAGATGAGACGCGGGCGGCGGCGGATCGACCGGCCGAGACGCGCCCACGGGCCGGTGTGCGGGACCCCGCCCTCGGCAGCCACTGCTTCGGGTTCGAAGTGCGGGCGCCTGGGCCAGAAGGCGGCGCGGCCGAAGGCGAAGAGGATGGCGGGCAGCAGGGTCAGCGCCGCGAGCATGGCGAACACGATGCCGATGGCGGCGACCGGCCCGAGCGTGCTGTTCGACTTGAGATCGCTCAGCAGCAGGCAGAGCAGCCCCGCGATCACGGTGCCGCCCGATGCCGTGATCGGCTCGACCGAGCCGCGCCAGGCGCGCAGCGTCGCGATCCATTTGTCCTGCTCGATGCGCAGCTGCTCGCGATAGCGCGAGACGTAGAGCAGCGAGTAGTCGGTGGCCGCGCCGATCACCAGGATGAACAGGATCCCCTGCGTCTGCCCGCTGAGCAGGAGGGCACCCGACTTGGCCAGCCACCATACGGTCAGCAGGGCGACGGTCAGCGCGAACAGGCTGGTCGAGAGCACGGCGACCGGGAGCAGCAGCGACCGGTAGACGATGATCAGGATGAGGAGCACGGCGAGCAGGGCGACGCCGAGCAGCAACCCGTCGATGCCGGAGAACGCCTCGACGAGATCTGCCGTGAACCCGGCCGGGCCGGTCACGTAGGCGCGCACGCCGTCGGGCGCCTCCGTCCCCAGCCGCTGCGCGATCGCCTGCACCACGTCTCCGACCTCGGCATCTGCGCCGATCGGGACGAAGGCCTGGGCGGCGCGGCCGTCGTCGGAGGGGATGAGCGGCGATGGATCCTGCACGGCGCGATCGACGCTCGGCAGATCGGCGACGGCCCGGCTCAGACGATCGGTCTGCTCCTGCGTCAGCTCACCCGCCCCCTCTCGCGCGAACACGACGATCGCGGGGATCGCATCGGATCCCGTGAACTCGCCCAGCAGTTGCTGCACCTTCGTGGCATCGGCCGAGGAGGGCAGGTAGGTGGTCTGGTCGTTCGAGGAGACCTCGCTGACCCTGCCGAAGTAGGGCCCGCCGATCGACGCCCCGGCGAACCAGACGAGGATCAGGACGGCCGGGAGGAGCACCCTGAGCCATCGAGGTGCGCTCCGACGCGGCTCCGCATGCCTCGGATCCGCTCCGCTTCCCTCCGCCGTCATCCGGCCTCCCGTCGTCGCCGCGCGAACAATACCTTATTCGAATAGAAATAGTATCCTATGGTTTACAAAAACCGAAGGCGCCCTCCCCGAACATAGGATGATCGCATGGCTGATGCACGCGGCGAACGAGCCGCCGATCCGATCGCCGAGAGCCTCTACGAAGTCGACGCGAGCGACCCCAGAGGCGAGCTCGTCGACCGGACGGGCATGCCCGCGGAGGAGCTCGCCCAGATCGGGCGCCTGATGAAGTCGCTCTCCGAGCTCCGCGAGGCCGAGCAGCTGGTGTCCGACGCCTCGCAGAGATACATGCGGTTGAGCACGCAGGACATGCGCGCGATCCACTACCTGATCGTGGCGGGGAACCGCGGCGCCGTGATCACTCCCGGGATGCTGACCGCGCACCTCGGAATCTCGGCGGCATCGACCACGAAACTGCTCAACCGGCTGGAGCGGGGAGGCCACATCACCCGGCAGGTGCCCGCGACCGAGACGGCCGCGATGCAGACCGTGGGCCGCCAGCAGGCCAAGCGGTTCAACGCGGCCGCACGCCTCACCCCCGAGGAGCGCGAGACCGTGACGCGCTTCCTCCGCGACATGACCGGCGAGCTCTCCCTCGCCGACGTCGACTGGGCGGGTGCTGCCGGAGAAGACCCCGTCCGCTGACGGGGACACGGTCTTCCCGGCCGCCGGGGGCGCCTCCGCCGACGGCGACGATCGAATCCCGCCGCCTGGGAGTCCCCTGAACGAGGGTTGCATATCTCAAATTACTTACGTACTGTATATCTCACACAGTAAATTACCTACTGTGCAAATCAATGAGATGGGGTGTCGGAGAAATGAACGCCAAGGACAAGCTCTCCGCGAGCATGGACAAGCTGAAGGGCAAGGCCGAGGAGGCCGTCGGCAAGGCGACCGGCGACGACGAGAAGGTCGCCGAGGGCAAGGCCGATCAGCTGAAGGGCGACGCGAAGCACGCGGTCGAGAAGGTGAAGGACGCCGCGAAGGACGTCCTGGACCGCTGACCCGTTCGGCGCCGATCCATCGATCGGCGCGCTCACGCCCGAATATCTAAGGAGACGAAGCCATGGGATTTCTCGGATTTCTACTGCTCGGCCTGCTGGCCGGAGCCATCGCGAAGGCGATCCTGCCGGGGAGGCAGGGCGGAGGCTGGTTCGCCACGCTGCTGCTCGGTGTCGTCGGCGCACTGCTCGGCGGCTGGATCGGCAGCCTGCTCTTCAACGCACCGCTGAAGGACTTCTTCTCGATCCAGACGTGGGCCCTCGCCATTCTGGGCTCGATCATCGTCCTGCTCATCTACGGCCTCGCGGTCGGCAGGCGACGGGAATGAGCGCGAGTGGGAAACGGCGACGGGTGCGATGCCGCATGATGCGGGGCCTCGGCGATACGGCACTGGACGGATTCAGTACGCTGTTAGCCGGGGCCCCGCCGCTCGGCGCCGGAGCGCGGGTGGCGAAATTCACGAGGAGGGCGAGACGTGCCACAGAACATCATGCGCCACGAAGAGGAGCACCTCTATGCCGCCCCGCCCCGTAGCGAGGCGGGCCGGGCCCTCAGCATCGCGCTCCTCCGCCTGCGCCGGGCGCAAGCCGCCCGAGAGGCTCGCGTCCTCCAGGCCTCGGGCCTCTCGAATCTCGACCTGCGCGCGCTCCGCTACCTGGTGCAGGCCGAGCGCGACGAGCGGAGCATCGGGCCGAAGGATCTGATCATGATGCTCGCCACCTCGAGCGCCAACGTCACCAAAGTGGTCGACCGCCTGGTGCAGAAGGGCATGGTCGAGCGCGTCCAGCATCCCACCGATCGGCGCGCCCGCTACCTGCGGCCGACCGAGGCCGCAGCGAGCCGCGTGGATGCGGCCGTGGGAGACCACCACGCCACCCTCGTCGCCGAGATCGACGAGATCGACGACGTTCAGGCCGCCATCGCCGCCGAGGTCGTCGAGCGGATCGCCGCAGCGCTCAACGAGCCGGTGACGCCAGGGGGCGCCGCGACCGCCTGAGCTCGCCCACCTTCACCGTCACCACGCCCATGATGATGAGTGCGGCGCCGAACCACTGCAGGGTCGTCGGAACGATCGCGAGCAGCAGAATCGTCCAGAGGATGCCGAAGAGCGGCTCGGAGTAGCCGGTGAAACTCGAGACGGTGGCACCGAGCCGCCGGGAGGCCGCGACGCCGAGCACGTAGGCCGCGACGGTCGAGATCAGCACCAGGCCGGCGACCACCAGCGCCGGCGGCACCGCAGCGCCCGCGAGCACGGCCGTCTCACCGCTGAACACGATCGGCAGCAGACCGGTGGCGCCCGCGATCACGAGCAGGACCGCGGCGATCAGCAGCCCGAGTCCGACGAAGGGCAGGCTCGGGATCCCGTGCGAGCTGGAGGCGCCGAGCGCGTAGTACGCGGCGTTGCCCGCGGCCGCGACCAGCGCGAAGAGTATCCCGAGCGGGTGCAGCGCGGTACCGGTGACCACGCCGGCGACGGCGATCAAGCCGCACATCGCGATCACGGCTCCCAGGAGCGTGAGCCAGGAGGGCGCCCGCCGGGTGCGCGCCCAGAACCACAGCATCAGCAGCACCGGGCCGGTGAACTCGATCAGCAGCGCGAGGCTCGGCGGGATGAACTGCACCGCGAGGAAGAAGGCGAGCTGGCACCCGGCCACCGCGAGGAGGCCGAAGAACAGCAGCTGCACCCAGCCGGCGCGCACCAGCCCCCACTTGCCCCGCAGCATGATCAGCGTCGGGACGAGCAGCACCAGCGCGGAGAGGCCGATCCGCGCCGTCGTCGCCGCGCCGGCCGACCACCCGGCCGCGAGGAGCGAGCTCGCGAAGATGCCGGAGAGGGCGAAGGTCGCCGCCGAGGCGACCGCCAGCAGGAACCCGGTGACGGAGCTCTGCCGCACTGCACTCATCGGCGAACCCCCTTCCGATCCCGACGCTCAGACGAGACTACGGCACGGGGACGCGGCGCGAGCATGCGGCGCGTCGCCGGGCTGCGGCGATAGGCTGTTCCGGTTCACGAGAAAGCGAAGCGAGCGATGACGAACGACGCAAGCAAGACGACCGCGGCCGCCGGGCCGACCGATACGAAGCACACGCAGATCCGCCCCTGGCCCGCCCTCTGGGCGATGGTCATCGGCTTCTTCATGATCCTGGTCGACACGACGATCGTGTCGGTGGCGAACCCCGCCATCAAGGCCGCGCTGGATCCGAACACGAACAGCCTCGACAACGTGGTCTGGGTGACGAGCGCCTATCTGCTCGGCTACGCCGTGCCGCTGCTCATCACGGGCCGTCTCGGCGACCGCTTCGGCCCGCGCAACATCTACCTGATCGGCCTCGCGATCTTCACGCTGGCGTCGCTCGGCTGCGGCCTGTCGACGAGCCTCGGCCCGCTCATCGCGATGCGCGCGGTGCAGGGCGTCGGCGCGTCGATGATGACCCCGCAGACCATGGCCGTCATCACCCGCACCTTCCCGCCGGATCAGCGCGGCGCGGCGATGGGCCTGTGGGGCGCGACCTCGGGCGTCGCCATGCTCGTCGGCCCGCTCGCCGGCGGCCTGCTGGTCGACGGCCTCGGCTGGGAGTGGATCTTCTTCGTCAACATCCCGGTCGGCATCGTCGGCTTCGTCCTCGCCTGGATCCTCGTGCCGCAGCTCGAGACGCACGCTCACCGCTTCGACCCGCTCGGGGTCGTGCTCAGCGCGCTGGCGATGTTCCTCCTCGTGTTCGGGCTGCAGGAGGGCGAGCGCTACGACTGGGGCATGATCTGGGGCCCGATCTCCGTCTGGGGCCTGATCATCGCGGGCGTGCTGGTGCTCGCGGTCTTCATCTGGCAGCAGCCACGGGCCA
>CAMFIY010000190.1 GCA_945952575.1 uncultured Leucobacter sp. | reverse complement strand
TCTACACGCGTAAGATCGTCGGCAGCGTCAGATGTGTATAAGAGACAGACTACGGTGTGCTGTTCGCGGGCGTGGGCATCATGCTCCTGCCCATGCTGGCGCTCTTCATCCTGCTGCGACGCTTCGTCATCGAGGGCATGACGCTGGGCGTCGGCAAGTAGCCGCACCGCATCGACCGAATCACGCGCACCACCCGAAAGGACGACATCCGTGACGACCCACTCCGAACCGCTGGGCAACCGAAACCTCAGCCCGAACGCCTGGCTGCTCCACCGTGCGCGGAAGAACGCGCCGAAGTTCCACTTCGGACCCGAGACGACCGACGTCGAGGCCTGGCGGGACGAGGCGCTCGCCGCCGTCCTCGCCACCCTGGGGGAGGAGCCGCCCGCCTGCGAGCCGAATCCCGTGCTGCTCGGAGAGATCGAGCTCGACGGTTTCATCCAGCAGCGCTGGATGATGGACGTCGAGGAGGGGCTCTCCACGATCGTCGCCGTGAACCGCCCGCTCGGCGGGGACGACGGGGCGGCTTGGCCGCCGATCCTCTGCTGGCACGGTCACGACATGCAGGGCAAGGAACCCGTCATGGGCAACCGGTCGACTCCGCAGCTCCGCTCCTATGCGGACGACGAGGGCTTCTACTACGGTGCGGCGATGGCGCGGGCCGGCTTCGTCACCGTCGGCGTCGACTGGATGGGGCACGGCGACTTCGACGAGCAGCGGAAGTGGCGGATCAGCTCCCCGCAGAAGGGTGTCGACATGGACTGGTGCGACACCTACTACCTCAACGCGACCATCCTCGGCATGACGCCGCTCGGGATCAACGTCGCTCACGGCAAGCGCGTCCTCGACTTCGTGACCACTCTGCCCTACGTGGCGGCTGGACCGATCGGCGTGATGGGCGCCTCCGGCGGAGGAACGATGTCACTCTGGTCCGCACTGGCGGATCCGCGCATCGTCGCCACGGAGATCATCTGCTACTCGGATACCTTCCCGGACTTCGGCTTCCGCGACAGCAACTACTGCGGTTCGCAGATCACGCCGGGCCTCTTCGCGCTCGCCGATGTCTCCGACCTGCAGGGGCTCCTCTTCCCGCGCGCGCTGATGATCGACATCGGCTTCTTCGACGACTGCTTCATGCTCGAATCCGCCGGCCCGTGCGCCGACCGGGTGGAGGAGATCTATCTCCGCGCAGGGGCGTCCGACAAGTTCCGGCGGCAGATCTTCGCCGGCGGGCACATCTGGCGCGATGAGCAGTCGGCCGACTTCTTCCGCGAGCACCTGCGGTGAGCGGCATGCGTACGTGCGAACTGACGATCGAGAGCGTTCAGGGACGCCGCCTGCTCGCCGTGACGCACGCGTCGGATCTCGAGCTCGGTCTGTTCGATCAGCTGACGCCGGGGCCCGGCGGAGCGCTGTACGGCCCGCTCTCGGCCCACAACGCGGCGGCGGCACGGGCGGTCCGGCCGAGTCTCTCGCCGCAGCCGGTCGGCCTCGCCACTTCGGCGGGTACGGGCGACCGGCTCGGTCTGGCGACACCGGGCCATGTCGACGCGTTCCGCGAGTTCGCGCCGACGCTGCGACCGATCTTCGCGCAGCAGTCCATCCGAGAGATGGACCGTCTGGGGCGCAGCCCGCAGCAGGTCCTCGACGACGCCACCTTCGGCTGCATCGAGGCCGGCTGGACCGGACCGGTCGGTGCGGACGCGGATCACCTGAAGACCGTGTACGACATCGATCGGTGCCTCGCAGCGGGGTTCAGCCTCTTCACCATCGACGTCGGGGACTTCGTGGAGGCGGTCGACGGGGCGCCGTCCGATGCCCGGCTGGCGGAACTGCCCTGGGCGGATCTCGAGGACGACCTCGATTCCGCCAGGCGGCGGTACGCCACGCTGCGGGTCGGGCTCGAGAGCGGCGTGCAGACCATCGACGAGGCGGCGCTGGCCCACGCGATGGGCAAGTACGGGCGCGCGGTGGCGATGGGGGCCCGTCTCTACCGGCACCTCATGGACCAGGCGATGCACCCCGTCGAGGTCGAGATCGCGGTCGATGAGACCGATGAGCCGACGACTCCCGAGGAGCACCTCTACATCGTGACGGAGCTCGCCCGGCTCGGGGTGCGCTGGGTGAGTTTCGCACCGCGGCACCTCGGCTCCTTCGAGAAGGGCGTCGAGTTCGCCGGCGATCGTGACGCCCTCTACGACTCGATCGCGCGACACGCGGCGATCGCGAAGGCGCTCGGCCCCTACAAGATCGGCATGCACTCGGGCTCCGACAAATTCAGCATCTACGACGGGCTGATGGAGCACACGGGCGGCATGGTCCACCTCAAGACCTCGGGCACGAGCTACCTGGTCGCGCTCGGGGTGATCGCGCGGCACCGTCCCGATCTCTTCCGCAGCGCGTATCGGGCGAGCCTCGACGCCTATCGGACGGCCCGGGCGAGCTATCAGGTGTCCGCCGAGGCGGGCGAGGTGCGCGCACCGGACGCCGTCGCCGACGCGGAGCTGCCGAGCCTGCTCGAGAACCGGGCGACCCGCCAGATCCTGCACGTCGGCTACGGCACCGTCCTGCGCAGCGCGGACGGGCGGAACGCGTCGGACCTCGGAACGGAGATCACGGAGGCGCTCGCCGCCCATCGGCCCGACTACCGGGCCGATCTGCGTGCGCATTTCGGCCGCCATCTCGCCCCCTTCTCGCATCAGGGGGCAGGATCGTGACCCCGGCGACGTCGGTCGCCGACCTCTTCGACCTGTCGGGGAAGCGGGCACTCGTCGTCGGCGGCACGGGTGTGCTCGGCGGCAGGTTCTGCGAGGCGCTGGCCGCGGCCGGCGCGGAGGTCGTGGTCGCAGGCCGATCGAGCGAACGCGGAGCGGACGTGGTGCGCCGCGTCGAGTCCGCGGGCGGGACCGCCTGGTTCGTGGAGCTGGACGTGACGGATCGGGCATCGATCCTGCGCGCGGCGGCGGCGTGCGCGCAGCGCGGCGGAGTCGGCATCCTCGTCAACGCCCCGGGGATCAACAGTGCGACGCCGTTCGACGAGATCACCGACGCCGAGTGGGATCTGCTGCTCGACACCAATCTCGGGTCCATGTTCCGCACGATCCAGGCCTTCGCCCCTCAGCTCGCAGCGACCGGCGGCGGGAGCGTCGTCAACATCTCCTCCGCATCCTCAGGGCCGCCGCTCTCGCGCGTGATGGCCTATGGGGTGGCGAAAGCCGGGGTCAACAGCCTGACGCAGTACCTGGCCAGGGAACTCGCGCCGCAGGGGATACGGGTCAACGCGATCGTGCCGGGATTCTTCCCGGCCGAGCAGAACCGAGCGCTCCTGAGCGAGGAGCGGGTCTCGGACATCATCCGGCACACGCCGATGCGGCGGCTCGGCGAGGCCCACGAGCTCGACGGCGCGCTCCTCTGGCTCGCCTCCGGCAACGCCTCCGGCTTCGTGACGGGTGCACTGATCCGCGTCGACGGCGGCTTCTCCGCGATGACCATCTGACCCGTCGCCCGGCCTCGCGGGCGGCTCCGCCGCGACGGGCACGCGCCCGACCCGCACTCACAGAAAGGAAGCAGCGTGAAGATCGAACGCGCAGAGGTGATCGTCACCAGCCCGAATCGGAACTTCGTCACCCTGAAGCTCACCACCGATGACGGGCTGACCGGCCTGGGAGACGCGACTGTGAACGGCCGTGAGCTCGCCGTCGCGTCCTACCTGGGCGATCACGTGGTGCCGCTGCTCATCGGGCGCGACGCCCACGCGATCGAGGACACCTGGCAGTTCCTGTATCGCAGCGCCTACTGGCGGCGCGGCCCGATCACCATGGCCGCGATCGCCGCCGTGGACATGGCGCTCTGGGACATCAAGGGCAAGGCCGCGGGCATGCCGGTCTATCAGCTGCTCGGCGGCGCCTCGCGCAGCGGGATGATGGCCTACGGGCACGCATCGGGCAAGGAGCTGCCCGAGCTCTTCGATTCGATCCGGCACCATCGGGAGCTGGGGTTCCGTTCCATCCGCATCCAGCCCGGGGTGCCGGGTCTCGAATCCATCTACGGCGTCGCCTCGAGCAAGGGGCTGCCCGGCAACGAGGGCGTCCGCTACGATCACGAACCCGCCCAGCGCGGCGCGCTGCCGGTCCAGGAGGATTGGGACACCCGGGCCTATCTGCGCCACATCCCGCGCGTCTTCGAAGCCGTGCGCGCGGAGTTCGGGCCCGAGCTGCCGCTGCTGCACGACGGGCATCACCGGATGACCCCGCTGCAGGCGGCCGCGTTCGGGAAGTCGCTGGAGCCCTACGACCTGTTCTGGCTCGAGGACTGCACCCCGGCGGAGAACCAGGAGGCGCTGCGCCTCGTCCGGCAGCACACGACGACGCCGCTCGCGATCGGCGAGGTGTTCAACACGATCTGGGACTTCCAGGCGCTGATCAAGGAGCAGCTGATCGACTACGTGCGGGCCGCGTCCACCCACTTCGGCGGCATCAGCCCGCTCAAGAAGGTCATGGACTACGCCGCGCAGTATCAGATCAAGTCGGGGTGCCACGGGCCGACCGACATCTCGCCGGTCGGATTCGCCGCACAGCTCCACGTCGGGCTCGCGATCCACAACTTCGGCATCCAGGAGTACATGCAGCACGGGGAGCGCACGAACGCCACCTTCCAGCAGTCGATGACCTTTGCGGACGGCTACCTGCATCCGGGGGACAACCCCGGACTCGGCGTGGAGCTCGATGTCGACGAGGCAGGCAAGTACCCCTACGTCACCGCGTATCTGCCCTACAACCGGCTCGCCGACGGCACGGTGCACGACTGGTAGGCCGGGGCGCCGGGCTCGATCGTGCAGCCGCTCGACCGTTCAGTTGGTACTTCGTGGCGCAATCTCGCGAAACAGGGACGCAGAGTGACGAGCGAAAGGGTTGGAGCGGGAACTCGGATCCGGAATAGAAGCCCGGTCTTCGCGGTTGGAGCCATCATGAGTGAAAAGATCCGCGTCGACATCTGGAGCGACATCGCGTGCCCGTGGTGGTATCTGGGCAAGCACCGATTCGCCGCGGGCGTCGCAGCCTTCCAAGAGCAGCACCCCGATGTCGAGATCGAGATGGAGAGCCACAGCTACGAGCTCTCGCCCGACACCCCGCTCGAGTTCGCGGGCAGCGAGGTCGACTTCCTGACGAAGCACAAGGGCATGCCCGCCGAACAGGTCGAGCAGATGCTCGGCCAGATGACCGAGATGGCCGCGGCCGAAGGGGTCACCTTCGACTTCGGTGCGCTGCGGCATACGAACACCCGCCGCGCGCACCGGGTGCTGCATCTCGCCAAGGCGCAGGGGCTGCAGTCAGAGATGCAGGAGCGGTTGTTCCGGGCCTACTTCGCCGAAGGGCGGCAGGTGTCGGATCCCGACACGCTCGCAGAGCTCGGCGCAGAGGTCGGACTCGACCCCGACGAGGTGCGTGCCGCCTTCGACAGCGAGGAGCTGGGGGAGGCCGTCGACCGCGACATCACCCGGGCCGGGATGCTCGGCGTCACCGGTGTGCCGTTCTTCCTGTTCGATCAGAAGTACGCGGTGCCGGGCGCGCAGGGAGCCGAGGTCTTCGCCGACGTGCTCGGTCAGGTCCTGCAGCTGCAGAAGAACGGCGAACCGGCCGCGTAGGCCGGATTCTCAACCGCGTGACCGATACTTGTTGGACGACCTGAAGGAGCGACGATGAGCGACACCACCACGACTGAGACCGCTGAGCTGAACGCCGAGGCGGGCATCGCGGGCGCCGCGGCTGCGGAGAGCGCAGAGATCCTGAACCTGCTGGGCGACCAGGAGGCGGGCGGGAGCTGCTGCGGCGGATCCTGCTGCGCCGCCTGACGGCGGCG
>CAMFIY010000189.1 GCA_945952575.1 uncultured Leucobacter sp. | reverse complement strand
ACGCTACGTCGTGCCGCCATCGCGTAGGCGGCGCGGCGCAGCGGAGAGGTCTCTGCAGCCGCAGCGCGCTCCCACCGCTGCGATATGACGTCGTGGGCAATGCCGATCAACGGCGTCGTCGGGAGACGCGCGCGCAGCAGCGGCGCCAGCGCGATCATCTCTGACCAGTGCAGCTCAATGGCATCCGCCGAGCGCAGCACATCCCACGGGCCCCGTTGGGTGCGGAAAAGGCGTCGGTATGGGAGCGCGATGGCGCTGCGCGACCAGGCCGACTCGAGATCCAGCAGCGTTGCGAAGCGGCCGTCGCCGCCGGGCCCGACACCGCGCAGCAGCCTTCCCGGCACGGTGCGGGAAGGGTGGGCCATCGCCAGTCGGTTGTCTGCGTTGTCGGGAACAAGGTGCTCGACACTCGCGAACCGGGCGAGAGCCTCGTCGTGCAACTGCACGTACTGCCCCCCGGCGTGGGGAATGGCGCCATACGGCATAAACTTCGAGATGCTGACGATCCGCGGTCGATCGACGTCCCCACCGGATCCGGCCGGGACAGCTGACGGAGTCATTGTCCCACCCTATCCATCGGAGTCCCGCTCATCATGACCACCGAACTCACCTACACCGCGGTCGTCATTGCCTACCGCGACATCGCGTTGGTGCAGCGGGTTATCGACCAGCTCGCCGCCCAGACGCTCGCGCCCTCGCACGTCCTCGTCGTAGACAACGGCGGAACCCTCCAGTACGACGCGCTGGACGCCCATACCCTCGACAGTGGCATCGAACTGGTTAGCCGCCCCGACAACCCGGGCTACGGTGCCGCGGTCAACGAGGCCCGTCACACCGCGACCGACGCGGTGCTCGTCCTCACTCACGACGCTGTCTTTGGGTCGGAGCTCGCGGCAACCCTCGTCGGCACGCTGGCGACACGCACGGATGCCGGGGCGATCGCGCCCGTGTTGCGGTGGGTGTCCGCCCCCGACCGCATCTTCTCTGCGGGCGGTGTGCTCACGCGAGGTGGCCGCGCCACCCACCTTGTCGTCGCCCGCGGTACCGAGCCCTATCCGGTCGACTGGGTCGACGGCGCGGTCGTACTGTACCGCCGCGACGCTCTGCAGGCCGTCGACTGGCTCGACGAGCGGTACTTCCTCTACTTCGAGGACGTCGACACGGCGTGGCGGATGTCCCGAGCGGGCCTGTCGACGCTCGTCGCTCCCGCGGCGCAGGCCCGTCAGGAGCCCGGGAGCCATCCGATCCGACTCGGCATCCGCAACATGACCTTGTTCGCGCGCCGGGCACACATCCCGTTCCCTCTACACGTGCTCGCCGTCGCGCGCCGCGTCGGTGAGCACGCCGCGGCGGAGATCCTGCGACGCCGACCGCCCGGCCTGGGCGACGCGTGGCGGGGGTGGCGAGACGGGCGTCGCGGCATCGGCGGCACGCCCTCCCCTTGAGTCGACCGCCGGCATCAACCGGCGTTCTCGCAGCAGTGTTGTGGAATAGTGAATTGCCCTGACAGTGAGGAAGAACGTGACGTACGCCGCCGTGGTGGTTTCTTACAATCGGATCACCCTGCTCGAGGAGTGCCTCGCCGCGCTGCACCGGCAGACGCACCCGCTCGACGAGATCATCGTCGTCGACAATGGCTCAACGGATGGCAGCGCGGACTGCATCACTGCCAACTACCCCGAGATCATCCTGCACCGCACCGGCGTGAACCTGGGCGGCGCCGGCGGCTTCGCATGGGGCGTGGACATCGCGATCGCCCGTGGTCACCGCGCGGCCTGGCTGATGGACGACGACGCGCGACCCGAGGACGACGCCTTCGCTCCGCTCGTCGATACGTTCGAACGCATGGATCCCGCCCCCAGCTTTCTCGCCTCGGTTGTGACGGTGGAACGCGGCGTGCCCAACCTCAGCAACTCACCCTCGGTAAGCACGAACATCCGCAGCCAGTTCGCCGCGCAGGCTGCGGGCGGGATCGCTGCGGACGCCGCGACGTTCGTGGGGGTGCTCATCAACTTGGAACTCGCCGCGCAAACCCATCTGCCACTCGACGACTACTTCATCTGGCTCGACGACGCGGAGTATACTGCACGGCTCTCGGCGATCGCTCCCGCGATGTCGGTACCCACCAGCATGGTCAATCATCCCGACAGCAGCGCGAAGCGCGATATGGGCGGTCGCCTGTTCTACTTCACACGCAACCGCATCTGGCAGATCCGCGCGGCGGCGATCCCACGTCGCACCAAGATCGCCCAGACCTCCGGCGTACTGGCGGCCGGCTTCGGTCAGCTCCCTCACGCGGCGAACAAGCGTCTGTGGCTGTCGAGCATCGCCCGCGGCGTCTGGAAGGGCTGGACGCGCACCCCGCGGCGTCGTCAGCCAGGAGCGCTCGTGGCCACACTTGCACCCGCGGAGCGGGAGCGCCTCCTCAACTGAGGCGCTCGCCAGCATCCTTACGCCGGCTGCGCCGCAATGCTTCGAAGGCCGCGCGAGCTGTCATAGCTCGGGAACGGGCGATCGTCGAAAGCGGGCGCGACGCCTTGACGGTCGCGTTAGCGTCGTGGATGCGCCGAGCGACCGAGTCCGCCTCTAGATGGCGCACCGGACCTTCGGCATTGCCGACGAAACCGATCCACTGGTCGTGCGTCTCGGTGAGATACGACGGAAACGGCAGCAGCCGCGCTCGCAAATCGGCACGAAACGCCATGCAGCAGCCGTAATACGGACGGACGCCCACCCAGATCCAGAAGATGTTGCGGAGTCGGTGAGTACTGTCGCCGGCCGAGAGTCGGCGTCGCTGGAGCCGCGGCACCTCGCCGCCGAAATAGGAAAAGTTCGTCACGACGAGCTCTGCGTCCTCAAGCGCCTTCACCATCGCGTCACGACGCCCCGGGAGCCAGACATCGTCCTGATCGGAGAGGAAGATGATGTCGCCCGTTGCGAGCCCGATGGCCAGCTCGAATGTGCGGACGTAGCCACGGTTGGCATCGGCGCGAACGAGTCGAACGCGGCGATCGGAAATCGCGGCGACCACGGCGACGGTGTCGTCGATGGAATGATCATCGACGACCACGACCTCATCGTCGTCACGCAGCTGGGCCAGGATCGATTCCAGTTGCTCCGCGATGTACTGGGATCCGTTGTACGCAGCGATGCAGACGCTGACGCGCGACTCAGGTGGGAATGTGGCGGGCATGATCCTCGTCGGAAAAGAGTGCAGAAGAAGTCCAACTAGACTAACTGGTGGCGTTTTGGGCGCCGAGGAGGATAACCCCGTGGCCACGATCGACGTCATGCTGCCGTATTACGGCGATGTCGCGCAGATGAAGGAAGCGGCGCAGAGCGTCCTCGACCAGACCTTCACTGACTTCCGACTCGTCGTCCTCGACGACGGGTACCCCGACCCCGAGCCGGCGCGCTGGTTCGGCGCCATGAACGACTCACGCGTCGTGTATCTGCCCAACGAGCAGAACCTCGGCGCCAACGGCAACTACCGCAAAGCTGTCGAACTCGTTGAGGCCGACTGGTTCGTCATGATGGGCGCTGACGATGTCATGCACGCGGACTACCTGTCCGCGATCTCAGAAGCGATCACCCGCTTCGACGTCGACATCGTGCAGCCCGGCGTGCAGGTGATCGACGAGAACGGCACCCGCGTGCTGCCGCTCGTCGACCGCGTGAAAAAGGCCATCACTCCGCGCGTCCCCGCCGGGGGCGCGGAGCTGGGTGGCGAAGAGCTGGCGGCAAGTCTTATGCGCGGCGACTGGGCGTACTTCCCGTCGATCGCGTGGAAGACGGCAGCCGTGCGCGAGATCGGGTTCCGCACCGGCCTGGACGTAGTCCAGGACCTCGCGCTGATCCTCGACATCGTCAAGAGCGGCGGCCGGATGGCGCTGCTGACCGACGTCGTGTTCGACTACCGGCGGCACTCTGCGTCCGATTCATCCGTGCGCGCTCTGGACGGACGTAGGTTCGACGAGGAGCGCGGTTTTTTCCTCGACGAAGCGGTCAGCTTCGATGGACTCGGCTGGCATCGCGCCGCACGTACCGCCCGCCGCCACCTCACGTCGCGGCTGAACGCAGCGTCTTTGCTCGTCAAGGCGTACCGGTCCGACAAGGGCTCTCCGCGGGCGCTGTGGCGCCACATCATCCGCTGACCGCGGTATCCTTCGGCCGCATACGCTTCAGCGCCCGAACGACCCGCCTCAGGCAGAGGGCGACGACGCTTCACCGGTCGCATCGGCCCGCGACTGTCGCTGGGTCCCCCGCTGCGATGCCAGCTGCCCCTCCACCGCATCCAGACGCGCGCCCAGGATGGCGACCTCCTCCGCTAACCTCCGCGCTTCGTCCTCGCTGAGCGACAGCTCCCACGACTGATGCAGCGCGATCCCGAGCAACACGACGATGGCGGCGGCGAACAGCAGGTTCACGGGCAGTTGCACACCGAGAAGCGTTGTAGCCCAGTCCAGAACGGCCGGGAAGAGTCCGAGGACGAGAAGGACGAGCCCTAGCACAAGGTAGAGGAAGGCGTACTTCTCACGGAGGCGACGCGTGAGCAGCATCCACAAGACGACGACGAGCAGTACGACGGCGAGCACCGCGCCGAGGGCGACGATCATATTCCACCTAGGTCTCTCCGCGGACGTGGCCGCGGTCGCATGAGGGCGAGGCTCAGGGCGAACACGGAGCGCAACAGGTAGACAGCGGCGCCTGCGGCCCCCTGACTCGGTGTGCCGTGTTGGCGAGGTCTCATCGCGACAGGAACCTGTGTGACCGTGAGCCCAGAGTGGAGCGCCGCCACGAGCGAGTCGAGCGTGTCGCCGAGGTACTCCGCCGGGTAGTAGCGCACGTACTGCGCGATAGCCCGCTGCCCGGCGGCTCGGAAGCCGCTCGTGACGTCGGTAAGACGGGTGTGCGCGACACGCGAGACGACCTTGGCGAGCACGATCATCGCCCACCGCCGCGGACCTCGCACCGTGTAGTCACCCACGTTGGCGAACCGCGCACCGATGCTGATGTCGGCGGCCTCGAGCCCCGCCAGCACGCGCTGGATGTCAGCGGCGTTGTGTTGGCCATCGGCATCCACCTGGATCGCCCGCTGATAGCGGCCACGGTGGGCGTAAGTGAAGCCGGCCCGCATCGCACCGCCGACACCCAGGTTGAACGGAAGCTCGAGGACAGTGGCGCCGGCGGAGCGCGCAATCTCGGCCGTGCTGTCGCTGGACCCGTCGTCGACGACGAGCACATCGTAAGGCAGGCCGGCCGCGCGGATATCCGCCAGGGTGGCGCCGATGCTGCCTGCTTCGTTCCAGGCGGGGACGATGATGAGGGTGTCGGAGCTGGCGGGATTCATCGTATGTTGCTTTCGAGGTACGTCCTGAGCGCGGTGTGGGCGCCGGTGGGGCTGTACCCGGTGCTCTCGATCTTGGTGAGGTCGAGCACGCTGTTGGTGGGTCGGGGTGCGACTGGTGCGGTCGCTGACGCGAAGTACTCCTGGGTGGTGACGCTGGTGATGCGGTTGGGGTCGTGTCCGGTGAGTTCGAACACGGTCCGGGCGATGTCGGCCCAGGTTTGGGGTTCGCCACCGCTGGTGAGGTTGTAGGTGCCGTGGGGGGCGTGGGTGGTGAGGAGGTGGTGGATGCCGGCGGCGATGTCGGTGGTGAAGGTGAGGCGTCCGGTTTGGTCGTTGACGACGTTGGGGTTGATGCCGCGTTGGGCGAGGGTGGCCATGGTGCGCACGAAGTTGTTGCCGTCGCCGATGACCCAGCTGGTGCGGATGATGTAATGCTTCGGGACGGTGGTGACGATCTGGTCGCCGGCGGCTTTGGTTTGCCCGTAGACGCCGAGGGGTGAGAGCGGATCATCCTCGGTGTA
>CAMFIY010000188.1 GCA_945952575.1 uncultured Leucobacter sp. | reverse complement strand
GCGTGGCGTCGAACTGCGGTGCAAATCCGGTGTGGCTCGAGGTCGCGGCGGCCGCACGTGCACGCGGGCTCGCCGTGATCGCGATCGTGAGTCTGGACCACGCCGGGTCCCGGGCCGCGCTCCACGCCGACGGCGCCAGCCTGCTCACGACCGCCGATATCGTCATCGACAACCTGGGCGAGGCGGGCGACGCCTCGATCGACGTGCCCGGCGTCGGGACGCGCATGGGGCCGACCTCCTCCGTCACGGGGGCGGCGATCATCCAGGCCATCGCGGTCGAGGCCGCGGCGAGAGCCGCGGCGGCGGGGGCCGAGCCAGCGGTCTTCACCTCGAGCAACATCGCCGGCGGTGACGAGCGCAACGCCTCGGTGATCGCGCGCTATCGCGGCCGGGTGAGGGCGCTGTGACCGCGCTCGCCATCCGCGGAGTCGTCGAGGGCTTCTACGGCAGGCCCTGGACGGTCGAGCAGCGCCACGACATGATCGCGTTCCTCGCGGAGATCGGCATGAACGCCTATCTCTACTCTCCCAAGGACGACCCCTACACGCGGAGGCGATGGCGCGACCCCTACCCGCCCGAGGAAGCGGAGCGGCTGCGCGAGCTCTCCCGCGTTTCACGAGAGGCGGGCGTCGAGCTCTGGTACGGGGTGTCCCCCGGCTTGTCGATGCGATACGCGGAGCCGATCGACCTCGAGGCAGTGCGGGCGAAGCTCACGGCAGCTCGGGCGCTCGGCGCGGAGCATCTCGCGCTGTTCCTCGACGACATCCCCGGGCGTTTACAGCATCCGGCCGACCGAGAGGCCTTCTCCGGCCTGGTCGAGGCGCAGCTGCATCTCGTCGGCGAGGTGGAGCAGGGGATCATGGCGGATCCCGACGGGCCGGGACGCCCCCGCTTCGCCGTGTGTCCCACCGACTACTGGGGGCACGGCGACGATCCCTACATCTCGGCGCTCGGCTCCGGCCTCGCCACGGGCACCGAGCTCTTCTGGACCGGCCGGGCCATCTGCTCGCCGGAGATCACGGCCCCGGAGGCCGAGCTCTTCGCCCGCTCCACCGGACGTCGCCCGCTGCTGTGGGACAACTTCCCCGTCAACGATGTCGCGATGACCCACGAACTCCACATCGGCCCGTATCTCGGCAGGGATCCCCGTCTCGCCGATACCGCGAGCGGGATCTTCGCGAACCCCATGCCGCTCGCGGAGGCGTCGAAGATCGGTATCGCATCCGTCGCTGACTTCTGCGCCGATCCCCGGGGCTTCGATCCGGAGGCGAGTTGGGAGCGCGCCCTCAGAAGAGTCGCGGGGGCTCGGGATGCCGATGGGTTCCGCGAGTTCGCCGACGCCGTCCGCGGCTCCGCCGTGTGCGCCGACGACGCCCCGCGCCTCGGTGCGCACCTCGAGCGCTTCGCGTTCGACTACCAGTTCGCCTCGCCTGCCGCGGCGGTGGCGGAGCTGCGCGGCGAGCTCCGCCGGCTCGCGGGCGTCGCCGACGACATGGCGAGGCTGCAGAATCGCGCGCTCGCAGCAGAGATCGCGCCCTGGGTTGCGCAATATGCGCGCGGCATCGCCGCCGTCGACGCCGCCGTCGACGCGCTCGAACCGGGTCCCCGAGGCGAACCGCCACAGCTCTTCGGCACCGCCCGGGCCGCCATCGCGGAGCGGCTCGCCGAGCTGCGCGAGGCACGTCTGCGCGTCTTCGGCGACCTGGTCGACATGTTCCTCTCCGACCTGATCGGCGAGTTCAGCACCCCGTGATCGGCACCCGGCGACGAGCCCGCCAGGATTCGCTCGCCGCCTCGAGTACCGCGGCCTGCGCCACGGCATCGTCCGCCGGGCGCAGCGGATCCTCCTGGCCGTTGACGACGGCACGGAACCGTTCGATCTGCAGTCGGTAGTGATCGAGCCGGTCGCATTCGATGCGCCTGACTCCGTCGGCATCGCTCACGAGGAGCACGGCGCTCTCCTCGCCGGGGAGGAAGGCGCTCGGCACCTCGATGCGGCCGCGCGACCCGATGACGGTGACGGCGTCGAGGTCCGCGCTCCACATCCCGAGCTGAGCCGTGACCCCGACTCCGTCGGGGAACTCGATCAGCAGCGAGGTGCTCATGTCGACGTCCCCGTGGAGCTCGGATGCGGCCGCGTGCGCGGTGACGGCCTCCGGCTCGGTCAGGCACAGCATGCGTCCGACATGCACGGCGTAGCAGCCGACGTCATAGATCGCGCCGCTGCCCGGCGCTCCTCGAAAGCCGGAGTGCTCGAGCTCGGCGGAGGCGTCGAAGGTGAAGGAGACGTGGATGCCGCGGAGTTCGCCGATGGCCCCCTCCGCGACCATCTCGCGCAACCGGGCGTAGCGCGGATGATGGGCGTACATGAAGGCCTCCGCGAGCACGAGCCCGGCATTCGCAGCCCGGTCGATCAGCTCACGCGCCTCTCGGGCGGTCACGGCGAGCGGCTTCTCGCAGAGCACGTGCTTCCCCGCATCGAGCGCCCGGCGCACCCACTCGGCATGCTGCGCGTTCGGCGTCGGCACGTAGACGGCATCGATGTCCGGATCCGCGAGCAGGGCGTCATAGTCCGCGAAGCCGATGCCGCCGTACCGAGCGGCGGCCTGGGCCGCGCGTTCCGGGCTCCGACTCGAGAACCCGCGAAGCTCGGCGGTGCCGCTCGCGAGTATCGCCGGCACCGTGGCGTCGTTGATGCCTGCCACCGCCCCGATGCCCCATCGGAGCGAGGCCGTCGTCTCACTGCTCATCTCTCCAGCTCCCGTTCGACCATGGCGAGCACGCCGACGACGTCGGCGCCGAAGCGGATGTCGCATGCATGCACGCGGTCCCCGGTCCGGACGAGCCCGGCGAGCTGTTCGAACGCCGAGGTGAACGACGCCACCGAGTCGACGTCGTCGACCGGCAGGTCGAGACGTCCGCCCGCTCCCCAGACGAAAGTCGAGAAGCCGTCGGCGGGATCCGGTGCGCGCAGCGTCATGCTGCAGGTCGACGTGCGGCCTTCCTCGTGCGCGAACACGACGTGCGTCAGCTCCCCCTCCCGCACCGCCGCGCGCACCCCGGTGATGGGCCCGATCGTGCGCCAGAGCGCGGCCACCGCGTGCGGTCCCACGTCCCAGAGCGCGCCCTTGTCGTGCCGCCAGGGCGTGTTGAAGGGGTTCTCGTCGTTCAGCGCGGATCCCAGCCAGAGCCCGGCTCCGCCCTGCCATCTGCCGTCTCCGGCGAGCTCGGTGATGGCCCGCATGCGCGGATCGAACATCATCGTGAACATGACGGTGGTCGCGACGCCGCGGCTCTCCGCAGCCGAGACCAGCCGGTCTGCGGAGGCCTGATCGAGGGCGATCGGCTTCTCGAGTGCGACGTGCTTGCCCGCGGCGATCGCGCGCGCCGCGAGATCCGCCTGCACCTGCGGCGGGACCGCGAACGTGACGGCGTCGACCTCGGCGAGAAAGGCATCGAAATCGGCGCCGGCAGCGGATGCGCCATGCCGGTCGGCGAGCGCCCGAGCCCGGGCCGGATCCCGGCCCCAGACGGCCGATAGCTCCCATGAGGGCGCCCGCTCGATCGCCGCCGCATGCGCCGTGTCGGCCCAGTAGCCGGTCCCGGCCAGACCCATGCGCAGCGTCATACCCGCACCTCCGAATCCTCCAGCGTGAGGCGGAGCCGGTTCCTGCGGGCCGCCGTGCCGGTCCCGGGACGGATCGACTCGTCGAGCCGATCGAGTCCGAGCAGCGCGGATCCCAGGATCGGCGCATCGTCGAGGATCGAGATCCTGGCGAACGGCGCGACCTCGGTGATCCCGGAGAGGACGGGCTTGAGCAGCAGCGGATGCCGTGTGGTGAGCACCCCTCCGCCGAGGACCACGTCCACCGGCTCGTCGAGCGCATCGATGCGCTCGAGCGTGGTGACGGCGAGCAGAGCGATCTCATCGGCCTGGCGCCTGATCAGCCGGGTCCCGATCGCATCGCCCTGATCCGCGGCGGTGAAGATCAACGGGACGATCTCGTGCATGCGGTCGCGGTCGATGAGGCCCACGTGCATGCCGGTCGCAACGCTCACCGCGTCCGGGGTGCCGAAGTGCTGCGCCACGAGCACGGTCAGCAGCGTGGCCGGGCCGCGGCCGTCCTCATGCCGGCTGGTGTGCCAGAGCACTTCCTTCCCCAGCCCGAAACCGCCGCCCCAATCCCCCGAGATGCGGCCGATCGCCGGATACCGGACGCGCCTGCCGTCGCTCGCCACGCCCACGCAGTTGATTCCGCCGCCGCAGACGACGGCGACCGCGGGGACCGCGTCGGTGCCCGCGCGCAGCATGGCGAGGGCGTCGTTCTCGATCACCACTCGATCCGCCCAGCCGTGCGCCCGGATCGCGGCGCCGATAGCCGACTCCTCCTCAGGGAGGTCGGCATTGGCGAGATACCCGGCGAGCAGCTCGACCCGGCTGAGACCGGCCGATGCGAGAACCTCGCGTACCGCGGGCGCCAATCGGGCGACCGCCGCCTCGGCCCCGATGATGTGCGGCGCGAACGGCCCCGAGCGTGTGCGGGCCACGACCGTTCCATCGTGCGTGACGAGCAGGACGTCGGTCTTGCTGTTCCCGCCGTCGAGCGCGATGAGATGCGGACCGGTCAGCGCGCCCATGACAGCCGCTCCCGATTCTCGGCGATCAGCCGGTCGGCGAGGGTCTCCGCTGCGGCGAGCTGGCCGATCAGCGGGTGCGCGAGCAGCGCCCGGAGCACGCGGTCCCGCCCGCCGAGGAGCGCGGCTTCGATCCCCAGCTCTTCGTACCGAGCCACGTGCGAGATGAGCCCGGAGGCGAGCGGAGGCACCGGTGGCACGGCATGCGGATGGACGCCCGCGGTGTCGACGCGCGCGCGCACCTCGATGACCGCCGCATCGTCGAGGAAGGGCAGTATCCCGTCGTTGCGTGTGTTCACGACGTGATCGCGTGCGAGGCCGGGGGTGAGCAGGCTGGAGAGCAAGCCCACCGCCGCATCGGAGTAGTAGGCCCCGCCCCGTCCGCGCAGTTCGGGCGGGGTGCCGGCGAGCGCGGGATCCCGGTAGAGCTGCAGGAGCCGCGCTTCGAGTTCGGCCACCTCCTCCGCGCGCGTGGGCCTGCCCGCTGCGCGCTCGACGAGCGCGTCGTGCTCGTAGTAGTAACGCAGGTAGTAGGAGGGGATCGTGCGTTCGGAACGCATCAGCGCGAGCGGGAGCTCGGTCTCGTCGACAAGGCGGGCGCCGTGCTCGTCCAGGAGACGATCGAGCACGTCGATACTCGCACCGTCCGCCTCGCGCACCCGCACGCCCAACTCCCAGCTCAGGTGGTTGAGGCCCGCGTGGTCGAGCTCGATCCGGTCCGGCGTCACGCCGAGGCAGTCGGCGAACAGTCGCTCGAAGCCGATCGCGACGTTGCAGAGCCCGACGGCGCGATGGCCGTCGTCGAGGAGCGCACGGGTCACCATTCCCACCGGGTTGGTGAAGTTCACGATCCAGGCATCGGGGTTGAGGTCCCGCACGCGGCGGGCGATGTCGCGGACCACCGGGATCGTGCGCAACGCCTTCGCGAGCCCGCCGGCCCCGGTCGTCTCCTGGCCGATGCAGCCGCATTCCAACGGCCAGCTCTCGTCGCGCGCACGGGCGGCCTGCCCGCCGACGCGCAGCTGGATGAGCACCGCGTCGGCCGACTCCACGGCGGTCTCGAGCTCCGCGCACACGCTGACGCTGCACGCGCTGCCGGCGGCGGCGAGGATACGTGAGGCGAGACCCGCCACGATCTCGGTGCGGGCGATATCGGGATCGACCAGGACGAGCTCGTCCACGGGCAGCTCGCTGTCTCTTATACACATCTGACGCTGCCGACGATCTTACGCGTGTAGATC
>CAMFIY010000187.1 GCA_945952575.1 uncultured Leucobacter sp. | reverse complement strand
TACGAGATTCATGAGCGTCTCGTGGGCTCGGAGATGTGTATAAGAGACAGGCCTCGAGACGTTCAAGCGCTATCGCGCGGGCGACGACGTCTATCTCGACGAGGCGGGCGCGCTTTCCCGGCACGCCACCGACCTGCCCCCGCTCTCGGCAGGCACCCTCGCGGAGATCGAGCGGCTGACCGATGAGCTCGACCGGCTCTCCCGGGAGGTCGACCCGCTCGAGCCGTGGACGCATCCGCGTGCCGCCGAATTCGATGCCATCTCCTTCGACGCCTGGCTGCGCCGGCACAGCGACGACAGCCGCGCGATCGACTACGTCGCCCCCTTCGTCTCCGGCGGCATGCTGACCAAGCCGGCCGAGGCCTTCTCGCTGCTGGCCGCCCTGGTGATGGCGGCGAGCGCGGGCGGCTTCAACGATCTCGCCGACCTGGATCTCGTGCTCGACGAGCGCGTGCTCGGCGGGATGCACCGGGTGCCCGAGCGGTTGGCCGAGGAGATCGGCGAGGAGCGGATCCGACTCGACGCCGACGTGCGCTCGGTCTCGTACGGGCCCGACGGAGTGCTGGTCGCGGCGGACGGGCTGACCGTGCGCGCGGCCGAGGCCATCGTGGCCCTGGGGCCGCACCTGGTCTCGCGCATCGACTTCGAGCCGGCGCTGCCCGGTCGAAAGGCGCAGATGCTGCAGCAGTTCTCGATGGGCAACGTGATCAAGGTCCAGGCCTTCTACGGGACGCCGTTCTGGCGCGAGCAGGGCCTCTCCGGCACCAGCTACGGGCCCTACGAGATCGTGCACGAGACCTACGACAACACCGCGCCCGACTACCCGGGCGGCACGCTGGTCGGCTTCGTCTCCGACCGCCGGGCCGATGCCATGTACGAGCTCGACGCAGCGGCGCGCCGGGAGGCGATCCTCGGATCCTTCGCCGCCTACTTCGGGGCGCAGGCGCTCGAGCCGGCGTTCTACTACGAGAGCGACTGGATCAACGAGGAGTACACCCGCGGCGCCTACGGCACGAGCCCGGCGATCGGCAGCATCACGCGCTACGAGGATCTCGTCCGCTCATCGGTGGGGCCGATCCATTTCGCCTGCTCGGACATCGCCGGCCTCGGCTACACGCACATCGACGGCGCCATCCGGATGGGGGAGCGCGCCGCGGGACTGGTCGCCTGAGCCGCTCGGGTAGTGTGGGGCAGATGATCACGGTCGGTCTGGCCCAACGGGTTCCGCAGCCGCTGGACGGCTCGCTGGACGGCTTCGCCGCGGATGCGGCGGCGACGCTGGCCGCGCATCCCGGCATCGGGCTGCTCGTCTACCCCGAGCTCCATCTCTGCGGCAACGAGCATCTGCCCGAGGGCGAGCGGGTCGCCGCCTGGGAGCGCTACGCCGAGCCGATCGAGGGCGCGCGCGTGGCGGAGCTCAGCGCCATCGCGGCGCGGCACGGGATCTGGCTGTGCCCGGGCAGCGTCGGCGAGCGGGGTCCCAACGGCGAGCTCTTCAACACGCAGCTGCTCTTCGACCCTTCGGGCGCGCTGCGCGCCCGCTATCGCAAGATGTTCCCCTGGCGGCCCTACGAGCCGCATCGGCCCGGCACCGAGTTCGTGGTCCAGGGCCTCGACGGGCTGGGCGTCGCCGGGCTCTCCATCTGCTACGACGCCTGGTTCCCCGAGCACACGCGTCAGATCGCCTGGCTCGGCGCCGACCTGGTGCTCAACATCGTGAAGACCACCACGCCGGATCGCGAGCAGGAGCTCGTGCTCGCTCGGGCGAACGCGATCGTCAACCAGGTCGTGGTCGCGAGCCTGAACTGCGGAGGCCCGGTCGGCCGGGGCCGCAGCATCGTGGTCGGGCCGGAGGGCTTCGTGATCGCCGAGGCGGGGATCGGCGAGGAGACGCTCGTGTTCGAATTCGATCCCGCGCAGGTCGCCGCCGTGCGAGAGCGCGGAACGATGTTCACCAACCGGATGTGGGCGCAGTTCCGGGAGGGGGACGCGCCGATCCCGCTGCCGATGTACGACGGGCGGATCGACCCCGGCACCTGGACGCCGAGCACCGACCGCTCCTGAGCGGGGCGCCGAGACGGGGCTGCGGGATCAGGCGCCGAGGCGGTCGACGAGGCCGACCAGCGTCTCGGTGGTGCCGGCGTCGATCCGCACGCGGACCGACGCGCGGTCGTCGATCGAAGTCGGTCCGCGGTTGATGACGGCGACGGGGATCCCGCGCCGCTCGGCCCGGTGCACGATCCGCACGCCGGTGTTCACCGCGAGCGAGGATCCGGCGACGACGAGCGCGTGCGCATCCCCGACGAGGCGCTCGGCCTCGGCGAACACCGAAGCGGCGACGTGCTCGCCGAAATAGACGACGTCGGGCCGCAGCATTCCGCCGCAGGCCGGGCAGATCGGCACGACCACGTCAGCGGTGTCGCCGACCTCGGCGTCGCCGTCGGGCGTGATCCCGGCGTCGGCGTTGCGCTCCGCGAAGCCCGGATTCGCCGCGTCGAACCAGGTGAGCACCTCGGCGCGCGACCAGCGATGCCCGGAGACGATGCAGCGGATCGTGGC
The DNA here is from genome assembly GCA_945952575.1 of uncultured Leucobacter sp. Lineage (GTDB taxonomy): Bacteria > Actinomycetota > Actinomycetes > Actinomycetales > Microbacteriaceae > Leucobacter. The sequence goes on along the minus strand of CAMFIY010000187.1, from coordinate 3,356 downwards.
GCCGCTGCCGTGCAGTTCGACCACGGTCCGCGCACCGGCCCGCGCGTGGAGCCCGTCGACGTTCTGGGTGATCACGCCGTTCAGACGGCCGGCGGACTCGAGCGCGGCCACGGCGCGATGCCCGTCGTTCGGCTCGACGCCGGTGAGGCGCTCCGCACCGACCCGCGCCCCCGCCCAGAAGCGCCGACGATACCGCTCGTCGCTCAGGAACTGATCGATGCGCATGGGATTGCGCGGCGGGCTCCCGGCGCCTCGATAGTCGGGGATGCCCGAGTCGGTGCTGATCCCGGCCCCGGTGAGGATGACGGCCGGTCCGGCCGAGAAGAGCGCTGCCAACTCGTCGAGTCGGGCGGATCCGGCATCTGAGCTCGCATGGTCGGCCTGCACGTGATCCAAACTACTCCGATCCGCGGGCCGCCGCCGAGGCGGGGCCTCGAACCGAGACGACACTGTGTCGCCGGGTGCGCGCGATCGCTGACAGCTTGGAAATTGAGGCCTCCCCGCGGTCTCCGGAACCATGAGGAGTCCAGTGGCAACGCGTGGGTTCGAGTCATCGAACGTATTGGTACAACGAGGTCCAACGAGGCGGAGGAACGGCCGGATGAACATTCAACGGAGAACAGGGTGGCTCGCGAGGAGCCTGCAGATCGGCGCGCTCGCCGTCGCGCTCGCGCTCGGCGCCACGGCATGCGCCGGCGGCGGCTCGAACGGCGGCGGCCAGGGCGGCGAGACCAAGGTCAACTATCAGCTCGGCTGGCTGAAGCTCACCCAGTTCGGCGGCTTCTTCGCCGCCGACAAGCAGGGCTTCTACACGGACGAGGGCATCGCGCCGGAGTTCACCGCCGGCGGATCGAACATCCTCTCCTGGCAGCAGGTGGTGACCGGCAAGGCGCTGCTCGGCGACGAGGACAACACCAACGCGCTCGTCGCGATCGAGGACGGTCAGCCGCTCGTCATCATCGGCACGGTGTTCCAGACCTCGCCCTTCTCGATCATCAGCCTCGACACCGATCCGATCAAGTCGATCCAGGACTTCCGCGGACGCACGATCGCGGTCTCCGACGCCTCGCTGGCCCAGTTCAAGGCGCTGGTGAAGGCGGCGGGCATCCCCGATGGCGAGGTGAACTTCGTCTCGGCGGGCACCGACCCCTCGCAGCTCACGACCGGCCAGGTCAGCGGCTACGCCGGCTACGCGACCTCGCAGGGGGCCGCACTCGAACTGCAGGGCGTGAAGATCCACACGCTGCTGCTCGAGGATCTCGGGGTGCCGAGCTACGGCAACGTCATCGTCACGACGCAGGACAACCTGAAGAAGAACCGCAAGACCATCGTCGACTTCATGCGCGCCAGCGTGAAGGGGTTCGAGTACATGAACGCGAACCCGGACGAGGTCGCTCAGCTCGTGGTGAACGAGGTCAACCCGGCCGGCGGCCTCGACCTCAAGACCGAGGAGCAGACCGCGAAGATCCAGCGCTCGCTCATCGAGTCGCCGACCGGCGTGCTGCGCGTGGATCCCGACAAGATGCAGGCGATCATCGACGCACTCGTCAAGGCGGGCACGCTGAAGTCGCCCCTCGACGCCAAGACCGTCGTCGACACCTCGGTGCTCGACGAGGTCTACGGGGACAAGACGAGCCTGCTCGACTGACCCGCGGAGGTCGCGCCCCGGTTCTCGTCGAGCCGGGGCGCGACCTCACCGTTCCGCGATCCCCGACCGCCCATCCTCCCAGCATCCGACGAAGGAGTCACCGTGATCATCGACGCATACAACAACACCTGGCAGGCCGGGGGCACCTCCGACTACCTGACCGCGGAGTCCTACACCCCCGAGACCATGATCCAGCACATGGATCAGGCCGGCGTGGACATGGCGGTCGGATGCTCGCTCGGGCAGATGATCGACAACGACTTCATCGCCGAGACCGTCGCGAAGTCGAACGGGCGGATCATCGGCTTCGGCCAGGTGGATCCGCGCAAGGCCGACGCGGTCGAGGTCGTGAACACCGTGGCCCGGCTCGGACTCAAGGGGCTGAAGCTCCACCCGACCATGCACGGCTACCACTTCGCCGATCACGGACTGCTCGATCCGGTGTTCCGCGCCGCATCCGAGAACGGGCTCACCATCCTGGTGAACGCGCTGGACGATCCGTTCTGCGCTCCGCTCTCCATCGAGGAGATCGCCAAGGGCTTCGCCGACGTCCCCGTGCTCATCGCGCACATGGGCACCGTCTGGAACGTGATGGAGGCCATGATCGTGGCCGAGCGCAACGAGAACGTCTACCTGGAGACCTCGGGAACCCAGCTCATCGAGGTGCAGATGGCCTACCGGCAGCTCGGCGCCGGCAAGCTCGTCATGGGCACCGACTGGCCGGGCAACCACTTCGACCTCGAGCGCGCGAAGATCGCTCGCGCGATCCCGGACGAGGCCGACCGCGCCGCCGTCGAGGGGCTGAACCTGGCGCGCATCCTGGGGATCCGATGAGCACGGACACCGGCGCCGGCGGCGACGTCATCTCGCTGCGCGAGGTCGGGCTCGACTTCGATACGAAAGAGGGGCTGTTCCCCGCCCTGGACGGCGTCACGTTCGACATCCCGGTCGGCGGCTTCACCACGCTGCTCGGCCCCTCCGGCTGCGGCAAGTCCACGCTGCTGCGCACCATCTCGGACATCCTGCAGCCGACGCGCGGCAGCCTCAGCCTGTTCGGCCGCACCCCGCGCCAGGCGCGGGAGGACGGCGACTTCGGCTTCGTCTTCCAGGACCCCGTGCTGCTGCCGTGGCGGAACTGCCTCGACAACACCGCGCTGCCGCTGCAGCTCGCCGGCGTTCCGCGCAGGGAGCGGATCGACCGGGCGAAGGAGATGCTGCAGCTCGTCGGACTGGAGGGCTTCGAGAGCCGGATGCCGTCGCAGATCTCCGGCGGCATGGCCCGCCGCGTCGCGATCGCGCGGGCGCTCGTGCTCTCGCCCCGGATCCTCTTCCTCGACGAGCCCTTCAACGGCCTCGACGAGCTGCGGCGCCGGCAGATGAACGAGGAGCTGCAGCGGATCTGGCTCGAGTCCGGCACCACCGCCATGCTCGTCACCCACAATGTGAGCGAGGCCGTCTACATGTCGGACCGCGTGCTCGTGATGGCCAGAAACCCCGGCCGGATCATCGCCGACGAGCGCATCGAGCTGCCGCGCCCCCGCACGCAGGAGCTGACGCGCTCACCCGAGTTCCTCGCCTACGAGGACCGTCTCACCGCCCTGCTGACCGACGCGTATCGAGGCGTCGATGCCTAGCGTCAGGCGCCTCGCCGTGCCGATCGCCTTCTATGCGCTGCTCGTCGCCGCCTGGCAGGTCGTCGGCATGAGGA
>CAMFIY010000186.1 GCA_945952575.1 uncultured Leucobacter sp. | reverse complement strand
TCTTTCGGGGTGGGATGCGGGCGCGCTGACGACGATCTATGCCGACCATCTCGGCCGGGAGGCCCGGGAGGCGAGCTGGTCGGGGGAGCAGCTCGCCGATCTGGCCGAGATCCGGCGCATTTGGGATCCGGCGGGCATGTTCGCCGGCTGGGCCGGCTGACGTTCGGCGAGGATCCTCAGCGCAGTGCGGCGAGGGCCTGGGCCGCGGCTCGCACACCGGAGTCCCGCGACTCATGGATCGTGTCCGGAGTCAGTCCCGCCCAGAAGAGCGACCCCTCGGACGGATCGACGACGCTCCGGTCGGGCAGGAACGGGCCGGCGTAGGCGCCGCGCGCGAGCGGATCCTTCGACCAGTCGTAGGTCGATGCGCGGATCGGTTCCAGGTCGGGGGAGCCGCTCGATACGCGCACGCTCTCCAGTGCTGCGGAGAAGCGTTCCGACTCGGGAAGGTCCAGGAGTTCTTGCGCCCGGTCGCCCGTCATCCACGAGACCACTATCTCGCCGGCGAAGCCGGGGGTGCCGGCGGAGGCGTTCCACAGACAGGGCGGGTCCTGTGAGAAGGTCGAGAGCATGTCCCAGGCGGGTCGTGCGGGATGCGCGGCCGCGAGCACCGGGCGGTCGAACTCCAGGAGCGCCTTGAACACGGGGAGCTGGACGATCTCCCGGAGTGCGTCCCGACGTGCGGGAGGAAGCGGCGGATCGAAGACCACGTCGCCGTGCTGCAGCACCCCGGCGGGGAGGGCGACCACGACGGTTCTGGCCGCGAAGGAGCCGGTGGACGCGTGCACCTCGGCTCCGTTCGCGCCGTATTCGATCGTGTGGACCCGGCACCCGAGCGCGATCGGGATGCCCTTCGCGAGGGGCTGGAGCACCTGTCGATAGCCGCCGATGACCCGGTGGTCGCCGCGAAGCTCGGGCGGCAGGGGGTCGGATCCGGGTCGAGAGCCGGAAGCGACGATCGTGGAGACCAGCTCCCGGATCTCCCGGGCCGGAAGCCGGTCGAACTGCTCGGAATCTATCTCGACGGCCGCGAGCGCGACGGGGGTGTTCTCCCGCGAGACGCCGATGCGCGTCAACCAGCTCCGCGCCGTCTCGCCCGGGGTCGACGCGGGCAGTGGATCCGGCAGCGCAGGGGCCCCGAGGGGGAACCGATAGGAGTCGAAGGTCAGCGCGTCGATCCAGGGCGTACCCGCGGTGAGCCGCCCGAAGGACCGCTCCATTCGATGCGTCTGCAGTCCCTGGGCGCGGATGAGCTCCCACGTCGAGACGTCCGATCCGTGCACCAGTTCGGCGCCGCGCTCGATCGGGATGGACATGGAGGTCTCATCCGTCCACATGCGCCCGCCGATGCGGTCGCGCGCTTCGAGGATCAGCACCCGTGCGCCCGCATCCGCGAGCGCACGGGCCGCGCCGAGACCCGATGCGCCGGCGCCGACGACGATCGCGTCCCAGCCGGCCCCCTGCATCAGCCCGTCGCAGACATGCGGCGCTCGTGCGGGTCCTGTTCGGCGGCAGCTCTCTCGTCGGCGTCCCGCTCGGCTGCGTCTCTCTCGGCGGAGTCGAGCAGGGTCTCGATCCCGAGCCGGAAGATCTCGTGGTCCTCGAGCTCGGCGAGCTCGAGGGTGAAACGGGCGATCTGCGGATAGACCCGCGGATCCGCGAGGATCGGTCCGTCGAGCCAGGGCCCGCTGTTCTCCGTCCGCACGGTCTCGAGCATGTCGTGTTCGGCCCGGGATCTGGCGATCCCGGATCCCATCGAGAGGATGTAGGACGAGAGCAGCGCGTAGTGCTTGACGATGTCCTGGGCGCCGAGCCCGGCGACGCTGAGCGCGTCGAGGATCATCTCGACCGCGGCGAGCTCGCCGGGGCCGTGCGTGGTCAGCACCATCGATTCGGCCGCGATCGACGGGTGGCGGCAGTACTCGGCGAGCGTCGCCTCGGCCAGTTGCAGCAGCCGTTCGCGCCACTCATCCGGGCCCGCTTCGACCCGTTGCACGGCGCGCACCTGGAGCTCGTCGAGCAGCACCTCCATGAGGTGCGTCTTGCTGGGGAAGTGCCGGTAGACGGCGGAAGGGTCCACGCCGAGCTTGGCTCCGAGCGCCTTCGCCGAGAACGTGCTCGAGCCGGACTCGGCCGCGACTTGGAGGCTGGCGTCGACGATCATGCGGGTATCGAGACGGATCTTGCGCGGGCCCCGTCTCGGAGCCGGGCGTTCCGCGGCGCTGGAGGTGGCCATTTCGCTCCTTCGTGCTCTGCGCTGACGTGCCTCGACGCGGATCGCGTTGTCGTCGAGATCGATCCCGAGCATTCAACCACACAGTCAAGTTGATTGACAACGTTGGAAGTGACGTGTCTCCAAGTAAAGGTCACGGTTCTGTCACCTCCGCTGTCAAAGCTGTTGACAACATTGGTTTCGTTCGGTTAGCCTCAGCGCGACCCGGTTTCGACGACGAAGGATTGAGGAGCGACATGTCGGCAGATGTCTTGTTCGCAGGAGGTGCGGTGTTCACCGGAAGCGGCCAGCCGCTCACCGGCATGGCGGTAGCCGTGACCGACGGGCGGATTTCCGCGATCGTCTCCGAGGCCGAAGCCCCAGGCCTCGTCGGCCCCGATACGCGGTGCATCGACTTGGCCGGGGCGCTGCTCGCGCCGGGATTCCAGGACGCGCACGTGCATCCGGTCGGCGGCGGCGTCGAGCTGCTGCAGTGCAACCTCACCGAGGCGGGGAGCGCCGAGGAGGCGCTCGCGACCATCGCCGCGTACGCCGCGGCCAACCCCGACGAGCCCTGGATCCTCGGCGGCGGCTGGTCGATGGACCACTACCCGGGCGGCACTCCGACCAGGCAGATGCTGGACGCGATCGTGCCGGATCGACCGGTCTTCCTGATGAACCGCGACCACCACGGCGGATGGGCGAACTCCCGGGCCATCGAGCTGGCCGGCCTCAGCGCGGCGACGCCGGACCCCGAGGACGGCCGGATCGAGCGAGAGGCCGACGGTGCCCCGGCGGGAACCTTCCACGAGGGCGCCACCGAGCTCCTCGCGCATGTGCGGCCGGAGATCGGCCAGGAGCTCGCGTATCGCGGCCTGCTCAAGGCGCAGGAGGAACTGCTCGCGCTCGGCATCACCGGGTGGCAGGACGCGATCGTCGGCGGGGTCAACGTCCCCGTGCCGGACGGCATGTCCGCCTATCTCCGCGCCCTTCAGGAGGGCACGCTCAAGGTGCATGTCGTCGGATCCCAGTGGTGGGAGCGCGGCACCGGCATCGAGCAGATCGAGGAGATCCTGCGCCGACGGGATGAGCGCCTCGCGAGCGATGACTCCGAGCGCTTCAGCCTCGGCACGGTCAAGATGATGGTGGACGGCGTCGCCGAGAACTTCACCGCCTCGATGATCGAGCCCTATCGCGACGCGCACGGCCACGACACCCACAACCACGGGATCGCGTTCATCGACCCGGAGGTCATGCGCGAGGCGGTCGTCCGACTCGATGCCGCGGGGGTGCAGGTGCACTTCCACGCGCTCGGCGATCGCGCGGTCCGGGACGCACTGGACGCCGTCGCCGCCGCACGCGCGGCCAACGGGCCGAGCGACGCCCGGCATCACCTCGCGCACCTGCAGATCGTCACCGAAGCCGATACGCGCCGTTTCGCCGAGGTCGACGCGGTCGCCAACCTGCAGATGCTCTGGGCCACGCACGAGGAGCAGATCGACACGCTCACCCTGCCGTTCATGCAGGAGGGGGCGGAGGCCCGCCAGTATCCGTTCGGGGACATGGTCCGCGGCGGGGCACGGCTCGCCGCCGGCAGCGACTGGCCGGTCTCGAGCGCCGACCCGATCGCCGCCATCCACATCGGCGTCACCCGGGTGGCGCCCGGCGTCGAAGCCGGTCCGATCGGCGGCGAGCAGCAGCGCCTCGACCTCGCCACGGCATTCGCCGCTTACACCTCGGGCACCGCGTACGTGAACCATCGCGACCATGACACCGGCTACGTGCGCGAGGGCTACCTCGCCAACCTCGTCGTGATCGAGCCGAACCCGTTCGAGTTGCCGGACGATGAGATCCCGAGCGCGAGCGTCTCCTCGACCTGGATCGAGGGCGACATCGTCTACCGCCGCCCCGAGTGACCCGACAAACGCAACCCGAACGAACCATACATACATAGGAGTACGCATGTCCGTCAGCAGAACCCGCACCCGTCGCGGCGCCGCGATCCTCGCGGCCGTCGCCGTCGCCGCGCTCGCCCTCACCTCGTGCGCTGCGCAGAGCACCGGTAGCGGCACGTCGGCCGGGACCAGATGGAAGCTCACGGAGCAGACCGCCGCTCCCTCGGGCGACATCGACGAGATCACCTGGGCCAGCTACGCCGAGCCCTTCTCCCTCGACTACGCCTACGCATTCGACTACGCCGACAACCAGGTCCTCGCGAACGTCTGCGAGTCGCTCCTGCGGCTGAACTCCGACTTCTCCTTCTCACCGGGGCTGGCTGAGAAATGGGAGAACCCGACCCCCACCACGTGGGTCTACACGATCCGCCAGGGGGTGAAGTTCCACGACGGCACCGATATGACGGCCGACGATGTCGTGGCCTCGATGAGCCGCATCCTGGACCCTGAGGTCGGCTCCTCCTGGTACAGCGTCTATCAGAACGTGAAGAGCATCGAGAAGACCGGCGACTGGGAGGTCACGGTCACCACGAAGATCCCGGACTCGCAGTTCAACCAGGGGCTCGGCGGATCCGCAGGCGTGGTGGAGTCGGCGGCGACCCTGAAGAAGCTCGGCAAGGACTACGGCAACTCGACCGGCGGCGTGAACTGCACCGGTCCGTTCCAATTCGACAGTTGGAAGGCCGGTGAGCGGGTCTCGCTCAGCCGCTTCGACGGCTACTGGGACAAGGATCTCGTGGCGAAGTCGGGGAAGCTCGACTTCGTGTTCATGGAGGACGCGAACGCGCGCGTGAACGCCCTCAAGTCCGGCGAGGTCGACGGCACGTGGCTCGTGCCGATGAACGCCGTGAACGAACTGCAGTCCTCGGGCGCCGGCGACGTGCTCTACGGCGTGGGCACCGCGGTGCAGAACCTGATCGTCTCGAACCTGAAGGGCGCCCTCGGCGACGTCCGTGTCCGCAAGGCGCTGCTGATGGCGCTCGACCGGAAGAACATCGTCGACGCCATGAGCAGCGGGGTCGGCGAGCCGACCGACGTGCACACCACGGAGTCGGTCTGGCTCAACGCGGATCCTGCGGCGAAGGAGGCGGCGTTCACCGACATCGAGCACTACGACTATGACGTCGAGGCGGCCAAGAAGCTGGTCGAGGAGGCCGGCGCGGTCGGCAAGGAGATCACGATCGTGACCGCGCCCATCGGGCAGGAGTTCGCGGTGATCTCGCAGGCGACCGCAGCGGCTGCGAAGTCGATCGGGCTCGAGGCGACCATCAAGACGATGACGCCGAGCGCGTATACGACGCTCTTCTCCGACCCCAGCGCGCGCGAGGGCGCGGACCTCTTCTACACGGTCTGGTACCTCTCGAGCCCGGATCCGCTGGAGTTCTACGGCATTCTGCGCACCGGCGAGTTCAGCAACTACGGCGGCTGGTCGAACCCCGAGTACGACGCGCTCGTCACGAAGGCGGCCTCGACGATGGACGCCGCCGAGCGCAGCAAGCTGAGCGCCCAGGCGCAGCAGATCACCAACAAGGAGCTGCCGTGGCTGCCGCTCATGACCTCGCCGAACGCGATGTTCATGGGCAAGCGGGTCACCGGCCTCTCGCCCTCGATCAACTTCATGTACTACCCCTGGGGCGCCACGCTCGGCGCGCGCTGAGCCGGCACGTCCTCACCGGTCGGCGGTGCCCCGCGAATCGCCGACCGGTCCCCATCCTGGAGTTCTGTAGATGATCTACGCGAAACGCGTCGCGTCCAAGCTGGGCGCACTGCTGCTTACCC
>CAMFIY010000185.1 GCA_945952575.1 uncultured Leucobacter sp. | reverse complement strand
ATCATGCTCCTGCTGCTGACGGCGCGACTGCTCCCCGCGATGGTGCTCGCGGTCCCGCTCTTCACCGTCATGTCGAATCTCGGCCTCACCGATACCTACCTCGGCGTGGTCGCAGCGCACCTCACGTTCTCGATCCCGTTCACGGTGTGGATGATGCACGGCTTCTTCTCCGCGGTGCCGACATCGATCGACGAGGCCGCGCGCTTGGACGGCTGCTCGGACATGCGCACCTTCTTCACAGTGATCCTGCCGCTGACCCGCGGCGGGCTCGCAGCGACGGCCGTCTTCTGCGTGGTCAACTCGTGGAACGAGTTCCTGTTCGCTCTCGTGCTGACCGGACGGGCGACCCAGACGCTGCCGGTGGCCCTGCCGGGGCTCATCACGCCGCTCGGAACGTTCTGGGGCCAGATCGGCGCCGTCGGCACCGTCACGATCATCCCGGTCGCGGTGTTCGCATTCTTCGTGCAGAAGCACATCGTCGCCGGGCTGACCGGTGGCGCGATCTCGGCGGATTGAGGTGCATCCGGTGCGCACGAGGAACCAGGTGGTCGGAATCGACTCGTCCACGCAGAGCTGCAAGGCGGTCTGGGTCGATGCCGACACCGGCCAAGTGCTGAGGAGCAGATCCGCGCCGCACCCCGAGGGCAGCGCGGTCGATCCCGAAGCATGGTGGCGGGCGCTCGAATCGCTCGAGATCGAGGACGAGCCCGTGCTCGCGATCGGCGTCGCCGGGCAGCAGCACGGCATGATCGCGCTGGACGAGGCCGGCTCACCGGTGCACGACGCGCTGCTCTGGAACGACACGCGCAGCGCACCGCAGGCCGAGCAGCTGCTGCGCGACTTCGGGCTCGACTACTGGACGCACGAGATGGGGATGGCGCCGGTCGCCTCGCTGACGGTGACGAAGCTCGCCTGGCTGGCGCAGAACCTGCCCGAACGCGCCGCCCGGGTGAACCGGGTACTGCTTCCGCACGACTGGCTGACCCATCGGCTGCGGGGCGGGAACGGGCTTCCGAGCACCGACCGCAGCGATGCATCCGGAACCGGTTACTACTCCGTGCAGGACGAGGCCTACCGCCTCGCACTGCTCGACTGGGCGCTGGGTCATGTGCCCGAGCTGCCGCGCGTGGCCGCCCCGTTCGAGCTCGTGGGCGAGACGCGGGGTGGCGCGGCCCTCAGTCCCGGCGCGGGCGACAATGCGGCCGCCGCGCTCGGGCTCGGGGTGAGCGAGGGAGAAGTGGTGGTCTCGCTCGGCACGAGCGGAACGGTCTTCGCCTCGACCCGGACCCGCGTGCTCGATCCGCAAGGCGCCATCGCCGGCTTCGCGGATGCGCAAGGGGGCTATCTGCCGATCGCGGTCACGCTGAACGCGGCGCGCGTGCTCGACGCGACCCGTCGGATGCTGGGCCTCGAGCCGGAGGAGTTCGATCGCCTCGCCATGGAGGCACCCGTATCCGGCGGACCGGTCCTCGTCCCCTACCTCGACGGCGAGCGCGGACCCAACCTCCCCGATGCGACGGGTGCGTTCATCGGGATGACTCGCGCCAACATGGAGGCCGGCGCGGTCGCACGGGCCGCCGTGGTCGGCATGCTGTGCGGGATCGCGGAGAACCTCGACAACCTGCGCGCCCGCGGGATCGCCGTGAGCGCGGTCACGCTGATCGGCGGTGCGGCACGGTCGCGATCGGTGCGCGCGCTGGCCCCCGAGATCTTCGGGCTGCCCGTGCGCGTGCCGGAGCCCGCCGAGTACGTGGCTCTGGGCGCTGCCCGGCAGGCCGCGACGGCGCTGCGCGGTGCGCCGATCCCGGCCCCGGCTGCCGGCGGGGACGAACTCCTGCCACCGGGCTCGGGACGCGGAGGGTGGGCTGAGGAGGCCTTCGGCGCGTTCCTCGCCGCCCGCGAACGCCTCTATCCCGATGCCTGGATCTGAGTCAGAGCAGGTCGGCGATCCAGGGCAGGTCGGCGCCGGAACGCGAGACCGTCACCGCTGAGCAGCGGGATGCGAATTCCCCCATCGCCCGGAGGGCCTCCTCGTCAGCGGCTCCGGGCAGCCCCGAGCGCAGTGCGACGAACAGCAGCCCGGCCATGAACGAGTCCCCCGCTCCCACGGTGTCGACCACTTCTCCGGCAAGGGTCGGGATCTCGACCCGGGCGTGCGCGGTGCGCAGGATCGCGCCCGCCGCCCCACGGGTGATCGCGGCGAAGCGGGTGCCGCCGTCGAGGATGCGCTGCAGCGTGTCCTCGGTCGAGGAGCCGGGGAAGATCCACTCGGCATCCTCATCGCTCAGCTTCACGACGTCCGAGAGCGCCATCAGACGGACGATCCGGGATCGAGTCGCCTCGGCGTCCTCGATCAGCCGGACGCGGATGTTGGGATCGTAGGAGGCGAGCACTTCCGCCCCGCGTCCCCTCACCAGCTCCTCGACGCGTCCGGCACCGGGATCGAGCGTCGCCGAGATCGAGCCGAAGTGGACCAGCCGGCCCGCGGCCCCCAGCCCGTCCGGGAGATCCCAGTCGATGTCGAATTCGTACTCGGCCGAACCGTCGACCCGGATCATCGCCGCAGCGGTCGAGGTGCGCGGCGCGGGCAGCACTCCGTCGAGGTGCACGGACGAGGCGCGCAGATGGTCTCGGAGCAGCTCGCCGTCGGAATCATCGCCGATTCGAGCGACGAGATGCGTCGGAATCCCGAGCCGGCTCAGGCCGACCGCGATGTTGAGCGGGCTGCCGCCCGGTCGACGGGCGGTCTCCCCTCCTGCGCGGATGACGTCGACGATCGCCTCGCCTACGACGGTCGCAACGGCGGAGCACGACCCCGCCCCGTCGCGCTCCGGCGTCATCGGAGCAGCAATCCGAACGTGAGCGCGAGCACCGCGAGCAGGGGGATAGCGCCCTGGGTCACAGCGGCGCGCCGCTTGCGCGGAGACGAGACGAAGAGCACGAGCGCCGCCGCGAGCATGGACCCGACGCCGGCGAGCACCAGGGCGTGGCCGACGCCGCCGACGATGGGGGCGAGCACGATCCCGACTCCGGCGACGATCGCGAGGAACAGGTTGTAGAAGCCTTGATTGAAGGCGAGCTCCTTGGTGGCTTCGGCCCCTTCGGCGCTGATCCCGAACGTCTTCCGCGTGCGCGGCGCGGTCCAGGCGACCGATTCCATGTAGAAGATGTAGACGTGCAGGAGGGCTGCGAGCGCAGCCAGCACCAGTCCGACGATGATCATGGGACGCTCCGTTCTCTCCCGTCAGCGGGTGAGGCCAGACTATCTCCCCGGGATCAGCTGCGGCGCCGCGCGAACGCCAGCGCCGAAAGCGCGAGGGCTCCGACCAGCAGGCCGAAGTCGCGCAGTGCGATGTCGAGGTACCCGCCCACGCCGACGAGGCTGACGATGATGCCTGCGAGCCACACGGCGACCAGCAGCCCGCCGAACCGCGGGAGGAGCGCGACGACCACGCCGGCGAGGATCTCGACGACGCCGACGATCATCATCGCGGTGTGCGCGTCGCCCGGGATCAGATCGTTCATCCACGGAGCGAGGTAGCGCTCCCAGTCGTCGGTGAGCACCCTGGTGAACTTGTCGAGACCGAAGAGGATCGGGGCGACGGTGAACACGGTGCGCAGCAGCACGAAGGCCAACCGGTTGCCGTCGCGAAGCAATGGGAGGGGCGCCGGTGCGGACGGGTCGGCGGCGCTCGATGAGCGGACGCGGGCGAGATTCGACATGTTTTCGACTCCTTCGTGCGATGAGTGTCGGTGCGACCATCCATTTTCTAAAGGATGATTTATTACACGTTAGAATTCGATTTCTCTAATGTCAATCTTTTTCTCCATTAGAATGTGCGACATGCGCCTCCCACCCGAGATCATCGCCATCGGAGCCCTCGCGGATCCGATCCGGCGATCGCTCTACGAGTTCGTCGCGGGGCGGCCTGATGCGGTGAGCCGTGAGGCCGCGGCCGAAGCGACCGGCATCACCGTGCATCAGGCGAAGTTCCATCTCGAACGCATGGTCGACGAAGGCCTGCTCGTGACGGAGCTGCGCCGGCTCAGCGGGAGATCCGGTCCCGGCGCCGGACGCCCCTCAAAGCTCTACCGCCGTTCTCCCGAGCGATTCGGCGTGTCCCTCCCCGAGCGGAGACACGATCTCGCCGGCGAGATCCTCGCCACCGCGATCGAACGGAGCGCCGTCGGCGAGTCGCTGAACGAGGCGGTGGGTCGCGCGGCGCGCGCAGCGGGCATCGACTCGCTGCACGGGACGGCGCCGGTGGACGGCGCCGATGCGGCGGACGATGCGGATCTCGAGCTCGCGACCGCCGCGACGGCGTTGGCCCGGATCGGATACGAGCCGGAGCTCGCCGAGGGGACCGTCCGCCTGCGCAACTGCCCGTTCGCGCCCCTGTCGAAGAGTCACACGGATCTGATCTGCTCCATGAACCACTCCTACGTGGAAGGGGTGCTCCACGGACTCGGCTGCGGCCGGCTGCGAGCGGACCTGGAGCCGCACGACGCGTACTGCTGCGTCGCCGTCCGGGCGACGGCGGAACCGGATCGGGGGCGGGGTCGTGATCACGGGCGAGGTCCCGATGACGGAGGTCCGCGCTAGCGTTGGACCATGCCCGACGAGCCTCCCGCACCATCCCTGCGCTGGTGCGCGATCGGTCGCGGCGACGGCGGTGGGATGCTCGCGGTCGAGCTCGGCGGATCCGGCACCGCGTCGGGAGAGCCCGCGCTCCTGAGAGAGGCGCCGACCGTCATCCCTGACGGAGGGCTCCCGGCCTTCGTCGCCGCGCGCGAGGCGGATCGCCCGCCGCGCTGGGTCTGGAACGACGTCGCAGCGGTCTACCCCGCGCTGCTCGCCGCAGGGGTGCGGGTGGAGCGCTGCCACGATCTGCGCCTGTCTCATCAGATCCTGCGGAACTCGGCGCTCGTGCGCGAACGGAGCCCGCTGCTCCGCGCCGCGCAGTGGGACGTCGCACCGGAGCCGCCCGAGGCGGCGCAGGAACCGCGCAAGCCGGATCCGCCGACGCTTTTCGAGGTCGAGACCGAGCCCGCGGGCGGGCCCCGGCGCAGGTCCGTCCCCTCCTCACTGGCCGACGTGCTCGCCGAGTTCGCACGCCAGCGCAACGCCGTCGCGACGGCATCGGATCCGCAGCGCATCTCACTGCTGCTCGCCGCCGAGTCGGCCGGAGCGCTCGTCGCCGCCGAGCTCACCGCGGCCGGGGTGCCGTGGGACGCCGACGAGCACGACCGGCTGCTGAGCGAAGCACTCGGCCCGCGCCCTGCGCACGGAGCGAAGCCCGCGGGCCTCCTGGCGCTCGGCGAGGTCGTGCGTCGGGAGCTCGGGGACCCGGCGGCGAGCCTCGACTCGCCGCCGAAGCTGCTGCGCTCGCTCCGCGGCGCGGGGATCGAGGTCTCATCGACGTCGCGCTGGGAGCTGGCCGAGCACGAGCATCCCGCGATCCCGCCGCTGCTCGAGTACAAGAAGCTCGCCCGGCTGCTCGCGGCGAACGGATGGCACTGGCTCGACGAGTGGGTGCGCGACGGACGCTATCGGCCGGTCTATGTTCCCGGCGGCGTGGTGACCGGGCGCTGGGCGTCGAGCGGGGGCGGCGCCCTGCAGATCCCGCGCCGGCTGCGGCCCGCACTCTCCGCCGATCCGGGATGGCTGCTCGTCTCCGCCGACGTGGCGCAGCTCGAGCCGCGCGTGCTCGCCGCGATGTCGGGCGATCGCGCGATGGCCGCTGCGGGCAGCGGCAAGGATCTCTACGCCGGCATCGTCGAGAGCGGGGCCGTGGCGAGCCGGCAGGAGGCGAAGATCGCCGTGCTCGGCGCCATGTACGGATCCACCACAGGTGACAGCGGTCGGCTCGTGCCGAGGCTCCGGCGGGCTTTCCCGGCCGCGATGAAGCTGGTCGACGACGCCGCTGCGGTTGGCGAGCAGGGCGGCAT
>CAMFIY010000184.1 GCA_945952575.1 uncultured Leucobacter sp. | reverse complement strand
GGCATGGTCGCGCCCGACGAGACGACCTTCGCGTACGTGAAGGACCGCCCGCATGCGCCGCAGGGAGCCGACTGGGACGCGGCGGTCGAGTACTGGAAGACGCTGCCGACCGACGAGGGCGCGACCTTCGACGCCGAGGTGTTCATCGATGCCAGCGAGCTCGAGCCCTTCGTGACCTGGGGCACCAACCCCGGGCAGGGCGTGCTGCTGAGCGACTCCGTGCCGAACCCGGCCGAGATCGCGGATCCGAATCAGCGCGCAGCCGCCGAGCGGGCGCTCGAGTACATGGACCTGGAGGCGGGCACGCCGATGAAGGAGATCGCCGTAGACGCGGTCTTCATGGGATCCTGCACCAATGCGCGTCTCGACGACCTGCGCGCCTTCGCCGGCCTGATCAAGGGCAAGCAGAAGGCCGACGGCGTGCGCCTCATGGTCGTCCCGGGATCCGCCCGTGTGCGGCTCGAGGCGGAGGCCGAGGGCATCGACAAGATCGTCGAGGAGTTCGGCGGCGAGTGGCGCTTCGCCGGCTGCTCGATGTGTCTCGGGATGAACCCGGATCAGCTCGCACCGGGGGAGCGCTGCGCCTCCACCTCGAACCGCAACTTCGAGGGCCGCCAGGGCAAGGGCGGGCGCACCCACCTGGTGTCCCCGCTGGTCGCCGCCGCGACCGCGATCCGCGGCACGCTGTCGAGCCCGTGGGACCTGCGGGACGACGAGGCCAGAGGCATCACGCACGAGAAGGTGGAGGCCTGATCATGGAGAAGTTCACGACCCTGACCGGCGTCGCCGTCCCGTTCAAGCGCTCGAACGTCGACACCGACCAGATCATCCCCGCCGTGTTCCTGAAGCGGGTCACGAAGACCGGCTTCGACGACGCACTCTTCTTCCACTGGAGACAGGATCCCGATTTCGTCCTCAACCAGCCGCAGTACGCGGGCGCCTCGATCCTCGTGGCAGGCCCCGATTTCGGCACGGGATCCTCGCGCGAGCACGCCGTCTGGGCGCTGCGCGACTACGGCTTCCGCGTGGTCGTCTCGGCTCGCTTCGCCGACATCTTCCGCGGCAACTCGGGCAAGGCGGGGCTGCTCGCCGCGCAGGTCGACGAGGCCGACGTGGAGCGGATCTGGGCCGTGCTCGACGTCGACCCCGGTGCGCTGACGACGGTGAGCCTCGAGGATCGAACCGTGACCGTCGGAGATCTCGTGGTTCCGTTCCAGATCGACGACTACACGAGATGGCGCCTCCTCGAAGGCCTGGACGACATCTCGCTGACCCTGCGCAACGAGCAGGCCATCACCGACTTCGAGTCGCGCCGGCCCGCCTGGATGCCCACCACCCTGCCCGTGCGGTGACGCGGCCACAAGCCGCACCCGCCGCCACGGCGGCCACCGCAGACCCGATTGCTCGGAGACACCGAAAATGCGGGATCATCGAATCAGCGAAACATCGAATGAGCGGAGAACCCGAGTGAGCGATGCAGTACAGACCGCGGAGAGCGCAGCCGTCGATCTCCCGAAGGGCGCACTCAAGGTGAGCCCCGACGAGGCCGTGGCCGAGGGCCTCAAGAAGGATGCGCAGAAGGCGGGGGCACGTGTGGGTCTGACCTCCGACGAGATCATCATCAACGGCGGACGCCCGCTCACCGGACGCATCGAGGTGCGCGGTGCGAAGAACCTCGCCACCAAGGCCATGGTCGCGGCGCTGCTCGGCCAGACCCCGAGCGTGCTGCGCAACGTCCCGAACATCTCGGATGTGCGCGTCGTCGCGGGTCTCCTGGCGCTCCACGGCGTGCTCATCACCCGCGGCGAGACCCCGGGCGAGTGGCACCTCGATCCCTCGAACGTGGAGAAGGCGCACCACGCCGACATCGACGCGCACGCGGGATCGTCGCGGATCCCGATCCTCTTCTGCGGCCCGCTCCTGCACCGGCTCGGCGAGGCGTTCATCCCGGATCTCGGCGGCTGCCGCATCGGGGATCGGCCGATCGACTTCCACCTGGACGCGCTGCGCAAGTTCGGCGCGATCGTCGAGAAGCTGCCGAGCGGGATCAGCCTGAGTGCGCCCGACGGGCTCAAGGGCGCCAACATCGAGCTGCCCTACCCCTCGGTCGGCGCGACCGAGCAGGTGCTGCTGACCTCCGTGCTCGCCGAAGGTCAGACCGAGCTGCGCAACGCGGCCATCGAGCCCGAGATCGTCGACCTCATCTGCATCCTCCAGAAGATGGGCGCGATCATCTCGATCGAGCCGAACCGCGTCATCTTCATCGAGGGGGTCACGGAGCTGCGGGGGTACGACCACCGTGCCATCTTCGACCGCAACGAGGCCGCCAGCTGGGCCGCGGCCGCGCTCGCGACCAAGGGCGACGTGTTCGTCGGGGGCGCGAAGCAGGAGGAGATGATGACCTTCCTGAACGTCTTCCGCAAGGTCGGCGGCGATTTCGACGTGCACGACGACGGAATCCGCTTCTGGCACCCGGGCGGTGCCCTCAAACCGGTCACCATCGAGACCGATGTGCATCCCGGCTTCATGACCGACTGGCAGCAGCCGCTCGTCGTGGCGCTGACGCAGGCGGAGGGCGTGTCGACGATCCACGAGACCGTCTATGAGAACCGCTTCGGCTTCACCGACGCCCTCAACCAGATGGGCGCGAACATCGTGGTCTACAAGGACGGGCTCGCCGATCCGAACCGTCGCGTGAAGCGCCGCGAGTTCGAGCAGGCCGCAGTCATCACCGGCCCGACACCGCTCACGGGCGCCGACATCGAGGTGCCGGATCTGCGCGGCGGCTTCAGCCACCTCATCGCGGCGCTCACGGCGAGCGGGCAGACCAAGGTCACGAATCTCGGCATCATCTCGCGCGGCTATGAGAACTTCATCGAGAAGCTCCGCCTGTTGGGCGCGGACTTCGTGTTCGAGGGGTAGCGTTGCGGTATGTCAGGTGAAAGTCCCGGCGCCGCAGGCCCCCACACGGTCAAGCTCCGCTCCCGCCCCTCGCGCGAGAAGCGGCGACCGAGCATGTTCTGGCTGCTCGCCGGTCTGATCCTCCCGCTCTGGTCCTGCATGGTGCGCTATCGCTTCACGCCCGACTCGAAGCTTCCGGCGGCCGGACCGTTCATCCTCTCGCCCAACCACTACAGCGAGATCGACCCGATCGCCATGGGAGCGGCCGTGTGGCACCTCGGCCGCCTGCCGCGCTTCATGGCCAAGGCGAGCCTGTTCAAGGTGCCGGTGCTGGGCTGGCTGCTGCGCGGCTCGGGCCAGATCCCGGTCGAACGGCAGGGTGCTGTGCGGCGGGGATCCGACGCGAACCCCATGGGCGCCGCCGGGGAGCTGATCCGGCGCGAGGCGGGTGTCATCGTCTACCCCGAGGGAACGCTGACCCGCGACCCCGGTCTCTGGCCCATGCGGGGCAAGAGCGGTGCGGTGCGGCTCGCGCTCGAGTCGGGGATCCCGCTGATCCCGGTCGCGCACTGGGGCACGCAGAAGCTGATGCCGCGCTACGGCAAGAAGATCCACCCGATCCCGCGCAAGACGATCCACGTCGCCGTGGGGCAGCCGATCGATCTCTCGCGATTCGCCGGGCGGGAGCATGAGCCGAAGGCCATCAACGAGGCGACTTCGCTGCTGATGGCCGAGATCACCGGGCTCCTGGCGGGCCTGCGCCGCGAGCAGCCGCCGAGCGAGGTGTGGGATCCCGCACTGCACGATCAGACCGAGACGGGGCGTTTTTGAACGCCGCGATCGCGGGCGGCGTGGGCGGATCCGTTCAGGGATCCGGGCCGGGCACCGGCTCGGTGAGCACCGTCGCACGCAGCCCGAAGCGCAACCGCGGACGCAAGGTCGCGGTCATCGGCGCAGGCAGCTGGGGAACCACCTTCGCCAAGGTGCTCGCCGACGCCGGCTGCGACGTGACCATCTGGGCCCGCCGCCCCGAGGTGGCGCAGGAGATCCAGGTCGCGAAGCGCAACAGTCAATACCTGCCCGGCATCAATCTGCCGAAGTCCCTCCGCGCGACCAGCGAGCTCGCGAAGGCGCTGGAACGCGCCGAACTGGTGTTCCTCGCCGTCCCCAGCCAGACCCTGCGCGCGAATCTGCAGGAGCTCGAACCGCACCTCGAGCGCAGCAGCGTGCTGGTCAGCCTCGTCAAAGGCGTCGAACAGGGCAGCCTGATGCGCATGAGCGAGGTCATCGCCGACGCCCTCGACATTGATTCCGACCGGATCGGCGTGGTCTCCGGGCCGAACATCGCGCTCGAGATCGCCCGCGAGCAGCCGACCGGAGCCGTCGCCTCCTGCGCCTCGCTCGAGGTCGCCATGGCGTGCTCCGCGCCCTACTTCCGCAGCTACGTCAACACCGACGTGCCCGGCACCGAACTCGGCGGGGTGCTCAAGAACCTGATCGCCCTGGCGATCGGCATCGTCGACGGCGTCGGCTACGGCGAGAACACGAAGGCCGCGATCATCACGCGCGGCCTCGCCGAGATGACCGAGTTCGCGGTGGCTCAGGGGGCGGATCCGACCACCCTCGCCGGTCTCGCCGGTCTCGGCGACCTGATCGCCACCTGCCAATCGCCGCTCTCGCGCAACAACACGGCCGGGCGTCTCATCGGCCAGGGCTTCTCGCTCGAGGAGACGAAGGAGCAGATGCAGCAGACCGCCGAGGGCATCACCTCGGTGGCGCCGGTCCTCGCGCTCGCCAAGGAGCGCGGCATCACGATGCCGATCGTGCTGCAGGTGCAGATGGTGCTGAGCGGTCGGATGGCGCCGAAGAACCTGGCGCCGCATCTGGCGACCGAAGACGATGTGCCGCAGCCCGAGCTGAGCTTCGGCTCGCGGCCGGGCCTGTGGCGGCGGCTGTTCGGCCGCGGGAAGGGCGGTGCCGCATGAGCGGGCCCATGGGATCGCGTGCAGCCAAGAAGACCGTGGTGCTCCTCTTCGGCGGGCGGTCGAGCGAGCACGGGATCAGCTGCGTGACGGCCGCCGGCGTCCTGCGCGCCATCGATCGTGAGCGCTTCGAGGTGATCCCGGTGGGGATCACCAAGCACGGGGCCACGGTGCTGCTCGAGGAGAGCGATCTGCGCGGCTACCGCCTCGACGCGGAGGGACTGCCCGAGGTCGCCGAGAACGGCACGCGCGTGCTCTGGCCGGCCTCGACCGAGACGCGCACCCTGACCGTGATCGAGTCGGACGGGCGGTTGCGTCCCCTGGGACATGTCGACGTGGTGCTGCCCACGCTGCACGGCCCGTACGGCGAGGACGGCACGATCCAGGGCCTCTTCGAGCTCGTCGACCTGCCCTATGTCGGATGCGGCGTGCTCGCTTCGGCGCTGTGCATGGACAAGCACGCGCTCAAAGTCGTGCTCCAGGCCGCCGGCATCGCGGTCGCGCCGTGGCGGGCCGTCACGCGCTCCGAGCTGCAGCGGGATCCTTCGCTCGTCGCTCGGCTCGGCGAAGGCCTCTCGTATCCGCTCTTCGTCAAGCCGAACCGGGCCGGATCGAGCGTCGGCGTGAGTCGCGTCACCTCGCCGGAGGAACTGCCCGCAGCGCTCGATCTCGCCTTCGCGGAAGACAGCCTGGTGCTGGTGGAGTCCGGGATCACCGGACGCGAGGTCGAGATCGCCGTGCTCGAGGGGCGCTCCGGGGCCGTGCCGCGCACCAGCTCGGTGATCGGCGAGATCGTGTTCTCCGGGCGCGAGTTCTACGACTTCGAGGCGAAGTATCTGGGCGCGTCGGGGGTTTCGCTCTCGTTGCCCGCATCGGTGACGGACGCGGAGTTCGCGGCGATCCGGGATGCGTCGGTGACCGCGTTCGAGGTGGCGCAGTGCGCGGGGCTGGCGCGGATCGACTTCTTCCTGTTTTTTAATGGTCCGGCGCCCACCGAGATCTACACCCTGCCGGGCTTCACGCCGATCTCGATGTATCCGCGACTCTGGGAGGAGTCGGGCCTCAGCTATAC
>CAMFIY010000183.1 GCA_945952575.1 uncultured Leucobacter sp. | reverse complement strand
CACGCTCTCGCCGATCGACTACGCGCCGCTGCTCGCGTCGGTGCGCAAGACCGGCCGTCACGTCGTCGCGCAGGAGACCGACGGCACCGCCAGCGTCGGCAGCGAGATCGCGGCCACCGTCGCCGAGCAGGCCTTCTACAGCCTGCAGGCCCCCGTGCTCCGCGTCAGCGGCTATGACGTGCCGTTCCCGCCCGCGAAGCTCGAGGGCGTCTACCTGCCCGACGCCGATCGCGTGCTCGAGGCCGTCGACCGCACCATGCACTACTGATCCAGGCCGAAGGAGAGATCCATGAGCGAGATGACCTTCCCCCTCCCCGATGTGGGCGAGGGCCTCACCGAGGCCGAGATCGTGAGCTGGCGCGTGGCGCCCGGCGACACCATCGAGCTGAACCAGGTGATCTGCGAGATCGAGACCGCGAAGTCGCTCGTCGAGCTGCCCTCGCCGTTCACTGGCGTCGTCACCGAGCTGCTCGCCGAGATCGGCCAGACCGTGCCGGTGGGCGAGCCGATCCTGCGCGTTTCCGTGTCTCAAGGAGGAGGCAACGCCTCCGACGACGCGGAAAGTGCCGCCACTGCGGCACTCGCCGGCGACACCGATGAGACCCGCGACACGGTGGCGGATGCCTCGGCCTCGGTGCAGCACGAGGATGCCGGCGGCGCCGTGCTCGTCGGCTACGGCACCGGCGGCGCGGTCAAGTCGCGCCGGCGGCGCGGCGGCGAGCCGCTGCTCGACGGCGTCGCCCGGCCTGCGGCCATCCCGGTCGCCGACGCCGCACCGGTGATCGCGAAACCGCCGATCCGCAAGCTTGCGAAGGATCTCGGCGTCGAGCTCTCCGCGGTCTCGGGCACGGGCATCGCGGGCGAGATCCTGCGCGACGACGTGGTGCGGCACGCCTCGCAGGCCAGCCTGTTCCGCAACATCACGACGCCGGAGCCGCAGAGCGCACGCGAGGAGCGGATCCCGCTCAAGGGCGTGCGCAAGTACATCGCCGAGGCCATGGCGACCAGCGCGAACGAGGCGCCGCACGTCGGCGTCTTCACCGACGTCGACGCCACGCGCACCATGGAGTTCGTGAAGCGGCTCAAGACCTCCACCGAGTTCGCGGGCACCAAGGTCTCGCCGCTGCTGATCTTCGCGAAGGCCATGCTGTGGGCGATCCGCCGCAACCCCGAGATCAACTCGACCTTCACCGAGACCGAGATCATCCGGCACAACTTCGTGAACCTCGGCATCGCGGCCGCGACGCCGCGCGGGCTCGTGGTGCCCAACATCAAGGACGCGCAGGATCTCAGCCTGCTCCAGCTCGCCCAGGCGATCGAGCAGCTCACCATCACCGCCCGCGACGGACGGACCCAGCCCGCCGAGATGGCGAACGGCACCATCACGATCACCAACATCGGCGTCTTCGGCATGGACTTCGGCACGCCGATCCTGAATCCGGGCGAGTGCGCGATCATGGCGATGGGCACCATCAAGGAGAAGCCCTGGGTCGTCGACGGCGAGGTGCGTCCGCGCATGGTCACGACCGTCGGCGGATCCTTCGACCACCGCATCGTCGACGGCGACGTGATCTCGCGCTTCGTGGCCGACGTGGCCTCGGTGCTCGAGGAGCCCGCGCTGCTGCTCGACTGAACCCGCGATCGAGTGGCCGGGCCGTCGAGCGCGCTGCCCGAGCGTCTACGCGTCGGCCTCCAGGCCGCTGGCGAAGCCGGCCACCAGTGCCTCGAGACCGAAGACGAAGGATCGCTGCGCCCGATCCTCCTCCGAGGGAAGGTCGTCGACCAGGGAGTGCAGCAGCGGGAAGTCTCCCTCTCCGGGCTGCACCATCTGGGGCGGCGCCACCATGTCGAGCACGGAGCCGAGCACCAGGCTCTCGACGGCCGTGATCGCATGCATGATCCGATCCTCGGGCCAGCCCGCCGCGAGTAGCGCGGCCGCAGCTCGCTCGTACTGCCGGATCAACTCGGGCGCCTGCACGCTGTGCGTGGCCAGCAGGTGGATGGTCTCGGGGTGCCGCGCGAAGGCCTCGGCGTACGACTTGCCCCATTCGACGAGCGCGCGATCCCACGGCAGGGTCTCGAAGACGGAGTCGTCGATCTGCGAGACGACCGAGGAGCGCACCCGCTCGATGATGTACTGCTTGCTCGGCACGTGGCTGTAGAGGGAGGGCGTGCTGATCCCGAGCCGCTTCGCCAGGCGGCTCAGGGTGAACTTGCCCGCCGGCTCGTCGCGGATCAGCCGGAGGGCCTCGGCGACGATGCGGGCCTCGGTGACGTGCGCCCGCGGCGTGCGCTTCGGTGCGCCCGTCATCTCGCCTCCCTCTCGGAGCAGTTGATCCTCATAGCCTAGCCGCAGCTCCGTCCCAGTTTGCCTAATCACGTTTGCTTATCCTAATGACATTAGGTAGTGTCTCCTCGACAACCGATCACGATCGCAGGGGATCCACGCATGACGCAGCAGCACCGAGTCCTTCACGGAAGCCGTGTCTGGACCGGCGCGCGCTTCGAAGAGCTCGCGATCAGGATCCTGGGCGAGGACGTGGTCGAGATCGCCGCCTCCCCCGCCGCACTCGGAGCCGGCGCCGCGGGCCTCGACGTCCTCCGGATCGAGGAGGCGCTCCTGCCGGCGTTCGTCGATGCGCA
Organism: uncultured Leucobacter sp.; assembly: GCA_945952575.1. GTDB lineage: Bacteria > Actinomycetota > Actinomycetes > Actinomycetales > Microbacteriaceae > Leucobacter. The sequence goes on along the minus strand of CAMFIY010000183.1, from coordinate 3,321 downwards.
CGCGCATCCGCTCATCGGCGGCCTGGAGCTCGGTGGGCTCTCGCTCCGCCCGGCCGAGACCGTGGCCGAGGCGCTCGAGCTCGTGCGCGCCCACCGCGAGGCCCATCCGGACGCCGAGTGGATCCTCGGCGAGGGCTTCGACCTCAGCATCGATCCGGGCGGGGAGTACTTCGCCGCGGACCTGGACGCCGTCGTCCCCGATGCGCCCGTGGCGCTCCGATCCAGCGACATCCACACCTTCTGGGTCAACTCCCGTGCGCTCGAGATCGCCGGGCTGAGCGAGACGACACCGGAACCGCGCGACGGCGTGATCGAGCGCGACGCAGCCGGCCGGCCGAGCGGCACGCTGCGCGAGTGGGGCGCCTTCATGCCGGTCTACCGGGCGATTCCGAAGCACGTGACCGGGCGCACGGCGGGCGCCCTGCTGCGCGGCCTCGACGAGCTGCGATCCCACGGCGTCACCGCGGTGCAGGACGCCTGGGTCGAACTCGAGGATCTGCCGGCATATCTCGAAGCCGCCGAGTCGGGGCTGCCGCTCGACCTCAACATCGCCTTCCGCATCGACCCCGACGGCTGGCGCGAACAGCTGCCCCGGCTCGAGGCCGCCCGCGAACGGGTCGCGGTCGCCGGAGTGCCCGGCTTCACCGCGCAGACCGTGAAGTTCTTCGCCGACGGGATCATCGAGGGCGGCACCGCGCACGTGCACGAGCCCTACACCGGCGAGGGCTCCTGCTGCGGCCTGCCCGGATGGAGTCGGAGCGCTCTGATCGCCGCCGCGATCGAAGTGGATCGCCTGGGCTTCCAACTGCACATCCACGCCATCGGCGACGCGGCGGTATCGGAGGCGATCGATGCGATCGACGCGGCGCGCGAGGCGAACGGGGTGCGGGATCGCCGGCCCGTCATCGCGCATGCACAGCTCATCGCCGACGCCGACTACGCGCGGCTTCGCGCGGGCGACGTCACGCTCGCGATCCAGCCCTACTGGGCGAAGCTCGACTCCGTCGTCCGCACGCTCACCAACCATCGCCTCTCCGATGAGCGCGGAACCCGGCAGTACCCCTTCCGCACCGCGAGCGAGCACGGGATCCGCATCGCCTCCTCGAGCGACTTCCCCATCACCACCCCGGCGCCACTGCAGGCGATCGGGCTCGCGATGTCGCGCGACGCCGACGGCGACCCGGAGCGCTCGTGGCTCCCGGATCAGCGGCTCGGCTTCGCCCAGGCGCTCGCCGCCGCCACTGCCGGCTCGGCCTACACGCGCTTCAGCGAAACCCGCCTCGGAGCGATCGCTCCCGGCATGCGCGCCGACCTCGTCGCCGTCGCAGGGCTCTCGGACGCCCCGAGCGCGGCCGAGCTGCTCGCCGCGCGCGTCGTCCGCAGCTGGCGACGCGGCTCGGAGCGCCGTCACCCCGGCGCCGACCCTACGTCTTCCCCGACCGCAATCCCCCAGAACCAGTAACCCAGAAGGACACCCCAGCCATGAGCACCACCCCAGCAACGACGCCAGGGAGCGCCGAGTCCGCACCGCAGGAGATGAAACGCGAGTTCACCCTCTGGTCCGCGTTCTCGCTCGCCTTCGTCTTCGTCTCGCCCATCGTCGCCATGTACGGCATCTTCGGCCTCGGCCTCGAACTGATCGGCCCCGGCTTCTGGTGGGGCTGGGTCGTCACCCTGATCGGGCAGCTGACCGTCGCGATCACGCTCGGCGTGCTCGCCTCGCGCTGGCCGATCGCCGGCGGGGTGTACCAGTGGTCGCGCCGCCTGGTCGGGCCGCGCTACGGCTGGTTCGCCGGCTGGGCGTACACCTGGGCGCTCGTCATCGCGCTGGCCTCGGTCTCGTACGCGGGCGGGGTCTTCGTCGCCCTCCTCTTCGGCCTCGACGCCCAGTCGCCCCTCGTCCTGAGCATCATCGCCGTCGCCATGCTCGTCATCACCACGATCATCAACATCGCCGGCCGCACGGCCGTGAAGATCGTGGCGACCGCGTGCATCGTCGCCGAGGTCGTCGGCTCCCTCGGCGTCGCCGTCTATCTGCTCCTGTTCGGTCGCGAGCAGGATCCGAGCTTCCTGCTCGAGGGCCTCCGCGCCGAGCCGGGCACGCCGTTCATGATGACGCCCTTCGTGATGCTGGTCGCCTTCGCGGGCTGGTCGTTCCTGGGCTTCGAGAGCGCGAGCAGCATCGCCGAGGAGGTGAAGGATCCGAAGCGCGCCGTGCCGCGGGCCATCGTGTTCTCGCTCCTGGGCGTCGGCCTCGTCATCCTCTTCACGAGCTTCGCGATCATCCTCGCGATCCCGAACCTGCCCGACGTGCTCGCCGCCTCGGACGGCGATCCCATCATCACGATCCTCTCCCTGCACCTGCCGCCCGCGGTCGTGAACACCGTGCTCGCGCTCTTCGTCGTCGCGTTCATCGCCAGCCTGGTCGGGATCCAGGCGGCCGCCTCGCGCCTGATCTGGGCGAACGCCCGCGAGGACGAGCTGCCCGCCTCCGGCTGGCTGAAGCGGCTGCGCGGCGAGGCCGGCCTTCCGAGCAACGCGATCCTCGTCACCGGCGTCGTCTCGGTCGCGCTGATCCTGCTGCTGCAGAACGAGCACATCAACACGCTGCTCGTCGCGTTCACGACCGTCGGGTTCTATGCCGCGTTCACCTTCCCGGTGCTCGGCCTCGCGATCGCGCGCATCCGCGGCACCTGGAAGCCGGAGGAGCGGCTCTTCATGGGCGCTTTCGGCCGGCACATCGCCTGGGTGGCGCTGCTCTGGCTGATCCTCGAGATCACCAACGTGCTGTGGCCGCGCGAGTCCGCCGACCTCTGGCTCGTGAACTTCGCACCGCTGCTCGGCTCGGCGCTCATCGGAGTGCTCGGCCTGATCGTCTACCGCCTCTCGCCGGTCGGCAGCGGGAGGAAGCCGATCAGCGGGGGACTCGACGCGCGCACCGAGTACGTCGCGACGGTCGAGTCGTGAGCCGACCGCAGATTCCGAACCCGAGCAACGAGCAGTGAAGGAGCACACACCCATGAGCCGTCTCTACCAGTGGCCGGAGGTCGACGCGCAGGCGCTCCACCGGGCCCGATTCGAGCGAGTCCGGACCCTGATGGAGCAGGAGGGCGTGGACGCGCTGCTGCTGAACGGGCCCGACCACATCCGCTACGCCACCGACTTCCGCGCGCACCTGACCAACGAGTCCGAGTGGTTCGCGGCGCTCGTGACGCGCGACGGCGCCGCTCGGGTCTTCCTGCCCTACATCGACGAGAACATCGCCGACCCCTATCCCGAGCTGCCGTGGATCCAGAGCGTCCACCCCGTGAGCTCCTGGTC
>CAMFIY010000182.1 GCA_945952575.1 uncultured Leucobacter sp. | reverse complement strand
CGGCGCTCGCGCAACGTCGTGACCGAGGTGATGATGAACATGAGGATGAAGGGGAAGAGCGCGAGGATCGGCCCGCCGAGCCGGTCGAAGGCTCCCGGCTGATCGTCGAGGAGCCAGGCGAAAAGGCCCACGAGCAGGCTCGGCATGAGCACGAGCAGCGCGATGGATCGCGGATCGTGGCTGAGCTGGCGGAGCACGCGGCCGGCCGTCGCGAAGGTGCGGATCAGACTCATCGCCGGCCCCCCTCCGTCTCGTGCCTGCCGTGATGCGGAGGCGCCGGGGATGATCCGGCGGCGCCCGAGATGATCGCGAGGAACGCGGCTTCGGGATCCTCGGTTCCGGTGTCGGCCAGGAGTTCCGCGGGCGTGGTGTCGGCGATGATCCGCCCCTCGCGCATGAGCAGCAGACGGTCGCAGCGGAGCGCCTCGTCCATCACGTGGCTGCTCACGAGCAGGGTCGCCCCGCCGGCGGCCAACCGGTGGAAGAGCTCCCAGAGCTCGGCGCGCAGCACGGGATCGAGCCCGACGGTCGGCTCGTCGAGCACGATCAGTTCGGGTGCGCCGAGCAGCGCCGCCGCGAGCGAGACGCGGTTGCGCTGCCCGCCGCTCAGCGCCTCGACGCGGTGGGCGGCCTGATCCCGCAGCCCGACCAGCTCGATCACGCGATCCGCGTCGCCCTTCGGCGCCGCAAGCACTCGCGAGAAGTAGGCGAGATTCTGGCGCACGGTCAGGTCGTCGTACACGGAGGCGGCCTGGGTGGCGTAGGCGACGCGGCGTCGGAGCCCGGCGGATCCCGCAGCCTCTCCGAGTACGCGCAGACTGCCGCTCACCTGCGCCTGCACGCCGACCACCGCGCGCAGCAGCGTGCTCTTGCCGCTTCCGGACGGACCGAGCAGGCCGGTGACCCTGCCCCGAGCGACCTCGAGCCCCGCGATGTCGAGCACCGTGCGGCGAGCGCGACGGACCGTGATCCCTTCGGCCCGGATGGCGGGATCGCCGGCGCTGCGCTGCTCCATGGACACAGCCTAAACCCGACGGGGCCTCGCAGAACCTCGAAAGCGCACGTCGGCAGAGATGGGAGAATGGTCGCTATGCCTGAGAACCCCGCGCACCCCACGTCAGCCGCCCTGCAGATCGGAGATGTCGTCGACCTCGGCGTCACCGGCATCGCCCACGGCGGGGTGAGCGTCGCCCGGCACGAGGGCCGCGTCGTGTTCGTCGCCGATGCGATCCCGGGCGAGCGCGTGCGGGCGCGCATCACCGAGGCCCGCAAGAAGTCGTTCGCCCGAGCCGCCACCCTCGAGGTGCTCGACGCCTCGCCGGATCGGCGCCCGCACGTCTGGGCGGAGGCGGCCGTCGATCGGGATCCCGACGAGCGCGCGGGAGGCGCGGAGTTCGGGCACATCGCGCTGCCCCGGCAGCGCGAGCTCAAGGCGGAGGTGCTCGCGGATGCGCTGCGCCGCTTCGGCGGGCTGACCGACGAGCAGATCGCGACCGCGACGGGAGGCACGGGCGTCGTCGTCGAAGCCGCGCCCGGAGACGACGAGGCGAACGGGCTCGGCTGGCGCACTCGCGTCCGCCTGCACGTCGACCCGGTGACCGCCGAGGTCGGCCCCTACGCCGCCCGCAGCCGTACGGTGATCCCGGTCGACTCGCTGCCGCTGGCCTCCGAGGCGATCGGCTACATCGCGCCGCTCGAGGATCAGATGGCGGATGTCGAGACGGTGGATCTCGTCGCCCCGAGCGCCGACGACCCGCGCATGCTGATCGGCTACCCGGGAGACCGGACGCGCGCCGGATCCGCCGACCCGGTGCGCGAATCGGTCGACGGGCGCGAGTTCCTGGTGCGGGCGGGCGGCTTCTGGCAGGTTCACCGGGAAGCGCCGACCGTGCTGTTCGAGGCGGTGCGCGACGCGATCCTCGGCCTCATCGACGCCGGTCGCTTCGATCCCTCCGCGACGAACCTCGACCTCTACGGCGGCGCCGGACTGCTCGCCGCGGCGATGGCGGAGGCGGCCGGGCCGGGCCTCAAGGTCACCACCGTCGAGGCGGATCCGGGCGCCACGGATGACGCGGCCGAGAACCTCTCCGAGCTGGTCGGCGCACTCGCGCTCACCGCCCGAGTCGACCGCTATCTGGCGGATCTGCTCAAGGCCCCGAGCCCGGTGCGGGATCGGCTGCGCCGCGCGACCGTGGTGCTGGATCCGCCGCGTTCCGGCGCCGGCGGCGAGGTCTGCGCGCAGCTCGGCGAGCTCGCGCCCGCCAACCTCGTCTACGTGGCCTGCGACCCCGTGGCACTCGCCCGCGACACCGCGACGCTGCGCGGGCAGGGCTACGAGCTCGCCTCGCTGCGCGCCTTCGACCTCTTCCCGCACACGCATCACCTCGAGGCGCTGGCGGTCTTCGTCCGGACGAGGGCACTGTAGGCGAGAGCCATTTCTGGCTCTCGCGCGCCCTCGTCCCGAGCCCGTCCCGGGCTCGGTCACCCCGCGAGGATTCTCACCCGAGCGGATGCTCGACCATCCCGGGCTCCACGCCCGCGCGCTCGGCGGCGTCGAGCAGCTCGTCTTCGCTCAGCCGTGGCTCACGGCCCGCGGAGTGGGCGAAGGCGAGGGCCGCGACGGCGGTCGCGAACGCGACGATCCCGAACGGATTGCAGAGTGCGATCGACATCTCGATCCACTGCGCGCCCGCGAGATGGCTCAGCACCGAGACCAGTTCGCCACCGCTCAGATCGGGAACGGTGAGCCCGAAGGCGAGGGCACACGCCCAGGAGAGGCCGAGCGCGACGTAGGTCTTGCGGCCGATCGGGCGGCCGCGATCCTCCGCGACCTGCAGCCGGCGGACCGTCCAGAGCTGCAGGATCGCATACGGGATCGCGATGAGCGGCGCGTACCACCAGGTCAGCTCCCCGCCGATCCCGAATGCCCAGCGACCGATCCCCATCCACAGTGCGATGAGCACACCGAGCAGACTCGTCACCAGATTTCGCGCAGCCACCCTCATGATGGTAGTCTTCTACGGTTGCCTTCGCTTGATGGTGACGCGCCCCGATAGCTCAGTGGTAGAGCACTTCCATGGTAAGGAAGGGGTCGCCAGTTCAATCCTGGCTCGGGGCTCTGAGCTTGCGACGCAAGTCATGTGGCTGAGTAGCTCAGCTGGTTAGAGCGCACGACTCATAATCGTGAGGTCGCGGGATCGAGCCCCGCCTCAGCTACTGCAAGCTCAACGAGAAGCCCCCTCCGCGGAGGGGGCTTCGTCGTTCCGCGACGAGCCTGCTCGCGCAGCCGCTTCGCCCGCCCGGCGGCCCGAACGGCCCGGTGCGCCTACCGGCGGTGGCGGATCCGGCCGCCGATGACGGTCAGCACGCAGGACCCTTCGCCGCGCTCGACCAGCGCGTGCTCCGGCGCCTCGTCGCCGACCGTCATCACGTCGAACACGGCCAGGTCCGCCCGCATGCCCGGCGCGAGCGCGCCCAGGTCGTCGCGGCCGATGACGCGAGCACCGCCGAGCGTCGCCGCATCCACCAGGCGGTGATGCAGATCCGGGTCGACGTAGCCCTGGTCGCGCGCCGCCGAGGCGAGCGCCGCGACGTCGCCCAGCAGATCGAGCGAGGGCGACGAGGAGAGCGAGTCGGTGCCGATCGCGATCTCGTGCCCCTCGCGCAGGTAGTCGGCGACCGGGGGCGCGTCGAGGCCGATCACCCGGTTCGAGCGCGGGCAGAGCGAGACGCGGGTGCCGGTCTCGCGCAGCAGATCCCGATCCGCACGTTCGAGGTAGATGCCGTGGGCGAGATGCGAATCGGCGCCGAGCAGGTCGATGCTCTCCGCATAGCGCGCCGTCGAGAGGCCGGTGCCGCCGGAGCGGATCAGCGCGAACTCGTCGCGCATGTCGCCGTAGATCTCGAGCACGTCGCGGTTGCCGTCCGCGTAGAGCGTGGCCTCCACCTCCGATTCCCCGACGTGCGAGTGGATCCGCATCCCGCGTTCGCGCGCCAGCGCGGTGAGATCCCGGATCACCTCGCCGTCGAGGCTGTAGGGCGCGTGCGGGGAGATGCCGACGGCGCCCGGATACTCCTGGTCGAGCCATGCGAGGAACGCGGCGCGGCCGCCCTGATCCCAGCGGCGCTCGGTCTCGCCGATCGCCTCGAGATATTCGATGCCCTGCATGCCGGCTTCGGCGAGCACGCCGCGGGCCGGGCCGTCGGTCACGATCTCGGCCATCGCCGTCGTGCCGCTGCGCATCGCGAGCTGCACGCCCTCGCGGGCGGCCCGACCCCAGTCCTCGGGGTCGACGACCGCCTCGTAGCAGACCTCGAAGGCCTCGGACCAGTGCTCGAAGCTGCGGTATGCGCCGCGACCGAGCTCGGCGAAGCCCGTGTACTGCAGGTGCGTGTGCCCGTTCACGAGGCCGGGGGCGAGGATGCCCGTCAGGGTCTCGACCGGCAGCCCGGCGAAGTCGACGGGCAGCGCATCGATCGGCCCGACCCAGGCGATCCTGCCGTCCACGACGGCGACGGCGCCGTGCCGGATCGCGGGGCTCGAAACCGGCAGCGCCCACTCGGCCGCGAAGACGGCGTCGTTCGGCGCCGCAACGGGTCGCGCACCCGTCACGAGCGGGTCCACCGACCCCTCACTTCTCACTGCCGCCGCCGAAGCCCTGCTTCAGGGCGCGCTGGGCGACCGCGAAGACGATCAGCGTCGGCAGCAGGGAGACCAGAGCGGCACCGGCCTGGCCCTGCAGATTGACCTCTTCGCGCGTGGTGAGGGTCGTGGCCGCGAGCGTGAGGGTGTAGGAATCGGTGTTGCTCTGCAGCATCGTCGCCGCGACGATCAGATCGCCGAAGGTCCAGACGAAGGTGAGCGCAAGCACGGCCGAGAGCGCCGGCAGGGCCATCGGGATGCCGATGAAGAGGAACGCCCGGAACACTCCGGCGCCGTCGAGCGTGGCCGCCTCGACCATCTCGTCGCTCAGCGACTGCTTGAGGAAGGTGTGGATGAAGAAGAAACCGAACGGAAGCGAGGAGACGCCGCTCACCACTCCGGCCACGAAGAGGTTGCCGGTCCAGCCGGCCTGCGCGACGATCACGAAGACCGGGATCAGCCAGGCCACCATCGGGATCGCGTACCCCGCTCCCAGCAGCATGCGGGCGGGCCCGGTCCAGCGCGCGTTGTTGATCCGGAAGAAGTATCCCCCGGCCAGCGAGGTGCTGGCGCAGACCAGGCAGGCGACCACACACATGATCAGCGTGTTGATCAGGGCGTGGCCGAGATCCGCCTGCTGCCAGGCCTGGACCAGATGGTCGAGCGTGAAGCTCCGCGGCAGGCCGCCGGGCGAGTCGAGGTAGTCGTCGTGCTCGCGGACGGCGGTCGAGATGAGGAAGAGGAAGGGGACGACGAACGGCACCACGATCAGTGCCGCGATGGTCGTGCGGAGCGCGCTGCCCCCGGTCGCGCGCTTGCTGCGGCCGCTCATGCTTCCGCCCGCTTCCCGCTCTGCGAGCGTTCCCGCCCGAGCAGGCGCGTGATCAGGCCGCCGATCGCGGCGATGATGATGATGAGCAGCATCAGCACGACCGACTGCGCGGCTGCGGTGCCGTAGAAACCGAAGCGCATGAATTCCTGATAGATGGCGAAGTCCATCGTGGCGCTCGCCAGCCCGGGGCCGCCCCGGGTGAGCACGTAGACCCACGAGAACATGAAGAGGAAGATCGAGATCACCTGGAAGATCATCCAGAGCACGATCGCGTTGCGGATGCTGGGGACGGCGATGTGCCAGAACTCCCCCCAGAAGCCGACGCCGTCGAGGCGGGCCGCCTCGAAGAGGTGCTTCGGCACCGCGCTGAGCGCGGAGGAGAAGATCAGCACGCCCGTGCCGAAGCCGGCCCAGAGCACCAGGATGATGATGACCGGCTTGACCATGGCCTCATCGCTGAGCCAGGGCCGCGCCAGATCGCCCAGTCCGACAGTGCGGAGCAGGGCGTTGATCGGACC
>CAMFIY010000181.1 GCA_945952575.1 uncultured Leucobacter sp. | reverse complement strand
CCGGGTGACGGGATCGACTGGGGCATCGCCAGACGGGCCTCCATCGAGGTCGCGAGCGAGGGCGGCGGCGCCGGCGATGCCGCGCCGGCGCTGCGCACCTTCCCGGTCGCGGCACTCTGGCTCGACGAGGTGACCGAGGTCGGTCAGGCACCGGACGCGCCACGAGCGATCACGCGGATCGAGTGGGTGCAGCAGACGATCGACACCTGGATCAGTCTGGCGGAACCGGTGGCCGAATCGATCTCCCGCGCGCTCACGGACGCGCTGCAGGGGCAGCTGCCCGAGGAGCTCTCCGATTCGATGGGCGGCTTCGGCCCGGTGCTGCGCAGCGTCGGCGGAGCACTCTTCGCGATGCAGCTCGGGCAGGTCATCGGCAAGCTGTCGCGAGAGGTCGCGGCCGGCGGCGACGTGGGCATCCCCCTGTTCGAGGGGCCCGGCCGCGAGGGCGGCGTACTGATCCCGAGCGGCGTCGCGGCGTTCGCAGAGGGTCTCGACCAGGACAGCGAGGCGGTGACGCTCTATCTCGCGGTGCGCGAGCTGGCGCACGCGCGGCTCTTCCGTCATACGAAGTGGCTGAGGCTGCACCTGATCACGGCGATCACCGACTACGCGCGCGGCATGCGCATCGATACCGAGCAGATCGAAGAGCTGACCCGTGATTTCGATCCGTCGGATACCGACGCGATCCAGGATCTCGTGTCGAGCGGAGCCCTGATCCCTCCGAAGACCCCGGAGCAGCAGGCGGCGCACGCCCGCCTGGAGACCATGCTCGCACTCATCGAAGGCTGGGTCGACGCGGTCACCGCGGAGGCCGTGTCCCGCCTGCCGGGAGCCGAGGGGATCGCCGAGATGGTGCGCCGGCGGCGCGCGACCGGCGGACCCGCCGAGCATGCCTTCGGCACGCTGGTCGGTCTCGAGCTGCGTCCTCGGCGTTCGCGGGAGGCGACGGCCGTCTGGAAGCTGGTCGCCGAGCGCGGGGGCATTGCGCGTCGCGACGACCTGTGGGCGCATCCGGACCTCCTGCCGACCGCGGAGGAACTGGATCATCCCGCACGCCTGCTCGAGCGGCTCGGTCTCGCGGGGACGGAGCCCTCGCACACCGAGCCGGACGACTTCGATCGCGAGTTGGCCCGTCTGCTCGACGGCCAGCTTCCCGCGGCCGAGGCCGACCGGGAACCGGAGGACGGGGGTGAGGGCGCCGATCCGTCGGAACCCTCGCCGCCCGCCGTCTGATTCTGCGCTCACAGGAGCCGAGAACTGGGTGATTTCGCCCACATCCCCATCCGAGTCTGTGGATAACCGTCTCGGGGACGGTCGGCCGCAGGATCCTTGAGGCATGCCGCCGACACTGATCCGCATCGAACCCGGCCTCCCCCTCTGCTGGGAAGACGAGCACACGCTCAGATTCGGCTTCGACCGCGCAGAGTTGCGGATCCCCGCTCCCTCGGCATCCGAGCAGCGTCTCCTCGGAGCGCTGCTCTCCGGTGTGCGCAGCGATCGGTTCGGCGCCGTCCTGCGGCGGCTCGGCGTCACGCGGACGGAGTGGGCCGAGTTCGCCACGACCCTGGAATCGGTGCTCCGATACGACGGAATCGGGCACGGAACCGGAAGCGAAGCCGGCCGCGGCGAGGGGATCCCGTCGGTGGCGGTGTCGGGCGCCCCGGCTTCAGCCGCGCCGATCCGCCAGGCCTTCGCGGCAGCCGGGTTCGGATCGTCCATCGCCGACGAGAACTCGGCTCCGCCCGAACTGATCGTCGCACTCGAGCGGTTCGTTCCCGCCCCGGCCCACAGCCGCTTCGCATCCGAGTGCGAACCGCCGCGCCTCACCATCCGCTTCGGGGATCGGAATGTGGACGTGGGTCCGCTGAGATCCGCGCCGGGCGATCCCTGCTCGGGATGCCTCGCACTCGCTGCAGCCGATGCGGATCGCTCGATGCCGATGCTCGCCGCTCAGCTCATCGGTACCGTGCCGGCCGGCGAGACCCCTGCGGCTGCGGAATTCGCTGCCGGACTCGCGGTGATGCTCACGCGGCATTGGATCGCCGGCCGCGAGGAACCCGGACGAGTGGTCTACCGCTTCCCGGTACGAGACGGGCTTCCGCTGCCGAGGATCGAGGAGCTCCCGGTCGCGCAGCACCCCGAGTGCGGATGCGCGCTCACGGAGCCGGAGCGATACCCGCTTCGGCGATGAACCTGGAGGGTACCCGGCGCGTGCGGGCTCCGCCGGCGCTTCCGGAGACGCGCAGAGTGTCGCGCGCACGCGTGATCGCGACGTAGGCGAGCCGTCGCTCCTCGTCGATCGCTTCGTCGTCGCCGGCGTGGACGATGGGAAGCAACCCCTCGCTCATGCCGACCAGGTGCACGAGCGACCATTCCAAACCCTTCGCCGCGTGCACCGCGCTCAGGGTGACCGCATCCAGCGTGGGTTCATGATGCGCTTTCGATCGCGCCAGCAGTTCCTCGCTGAAGGTCTGCACGGTGGTGCCGGCCGGCTGCTCGTCCACGAGGGAGAGGATCGCATTCAGCGCCTGCCAGCGCTCGCGCGCTGCGGCCCCCTCGGGCGGGGTCGCCTGCCACCCGCAGGCTCGGAGCACATCGCTCACGATCTGGAAGAGCGGCCGGTCGTCCTCCACCTTCGCCTGGCCCCGCATGACCATGACGGCCTGCCGCACCTCGGCGCGGTCGAAGAAGCGCTGCGCACCGTGAACCCGCGCGTCGAGGCGCAGCCGCTGCAGCGCCGTTTCGATGGCCGCGGACTGGGCGTTGGTGCGATAGAGCACCGCGATATCGCTCGCCGGCGTGCCGGCGGAGACCGCCGCGCCTATCGACGCCGCAACGGCATCCGCCTCGTCCTGCTCGGTCGCGAACCACTCGAATCCGATGGATGGAGCCGATGCCGGGCCGGGGGCCGCGTCCGACGAGGCGGCTTGCGGGTCCGCCAGCGGCCCGGCGCGCAACCCGTCCGGGGCCTCCGCCGTCACCTCGCGCACGTCGCGCACCGCGTGCAGCGTCAAAGCCCCCGGGCGGCCGCGCATGAGGCGATTGGCCGTCCGCACGATCGACTCCTCGGAGCGATAGTTCCGCTCGAGCCGGAATTCGCGGGCGTTCGGATGTTCCGTCGAGAAGCGGAGCAGATAGGAACTGTTCGCGCCGGCGAAGCTGTAGATGGTCTGGCTCGCATCGCCCACGACGCAGACATCGTCGCGATCGCCCAACCAGACGGTGAGCAGGGCGTGCTGCAGCGGGCTGACGTCCTGGTACTCGTCCACCGTGAAGAAGCGGTAGCGCTCGCGCAACTGCATCGACGCCCGCGGCTCCGCCTCCAGCATGCCGGCGGACAGGATCAGCACGTCCTCGAAGTCGATCTGGCGGCGCTCATCCAGCAGTGCGCCGTACTTCTCCTGCACGGCGAGCAGCTGCTCGGCTGAAACGCCGGACGGCATCGTCCGCCCGGGAGCACCCGCGTCAGCCGCGTCCAGCAGTGCCGCATAGCCCTCGAGGCTCAGCATCGACACCTTGCGCCACTCGATCTCGGCGGCGATGTCGCGCAAGGTCTCGGGCGGCAGCCGCAGGCGCAGGGCCTCGGCCGCCTGTGAGAGCACGGTCACCTTGCCGCCGCTCAGCAGTTGCGGAGCCGGGCCGCCGACGAACTGAGGCCAGAAATAGCCGAGCTGGGCGAGTGCGGCGCTGTGGAACGTCTGGGCGTTCACTCCATCGGCGCCGAGCCCCCTGAGCCTGGCCCTCAGCTCCCCCGCGGCCTTCCGCGTGAAGGTCACCGCGAGCACCCGATCCGGCGCGTAGGCTCCGGTGCGCACGCCGTGCGCGATCCGGTGGGTGATGGTGCGGGTCTTCCCGGTCCCCGCACCGGCGAGCACCGATACCGGGCCGCGAAGGCACTCGGCGATCTGCCGCTGCTCGGGATCGAGCCCGGCGAGCAGGCCCCCCGCCTCGTTCGGCTCAGCCACGTGCGTCTTCGCCCGCCTGCATCCAATCGTCGATCAGCCATCGCGAGATCGACATCGGCATCGGCAGGGTGATTCCGGGCGGCGGATCGCGCAGCTCGTCCCGTGTGAACCAGCGCAGCTCGGAGATCTCGCTCGGATCCGGGTGCAGCTCCGTAGGGTCGCTTCCCACCGCCAATTGCGCGCTGAAGCCGAGCATCAGGGATCTCGGGAACGGCCAGGGCTGCGAGGTGACGTAGCGGATCCGATCGACCCTTGCTCCGGCCTCCTCGAAGATCTCGCGCGCCACCGCGTCCTCGGCGGACTCACCGGCGTCGATGAATCCGGCGAGCAGCGAGAAGCGCCCGCTCTCCCACAGCGCATTCGAGCCGAGCAGCAGACGATCCTCGTGCTCGACTCGCACGATGACGACCGGATCCGTGCGCGGGAAGTGCTCACCGCCGTGCGGATCGAGCGCCGCCCATCCGCCATAGGCGGGAGCGAGTTCCGCGCCGTCCCGTGACGAGAATCGGGATGAGCCGCGCCAGGCCAGAACGGCGAGCGCCGCCGCCATGACCTCGCCCTGCACACCGGCAGGCGGGCCGGGGAACTCGAACGGCAGCACCCATCCCGCGGCGGGCTCGGGGCCGAGCGGCTCGCCCTCCGAATCGGCGACGGCGAAGTAGACGGCGCCTTCCGCACGCCCGAGGTACACGTGCTCGGCCGACCGGACGCCGAACGTCGGAACGAGATCCACCTCGACCGAGTCCGGGCCCAGCTCCCGCATCCCCACTCTGCCCGAGCGAACGCGGACGACCCGGGCGCCGGGATCGGCCCACGCCGCGTCGAGGGCGGCCTCGTCCATCCGGGTGCCTCCGTCGCGGTCGAGGCGGCCACCGGTCAGCGGAGGGCGAACCGAGTGGGTCATCCGTCATTCCCTCCTGGATAGATGAAGCTGGCCGCCGTTGCGCGTGGCGTTCGGCGGCACGCGGGGCGCCTGCCTACGCTGTCAGTATGGCCAGCACTCCTCTCACTCTAGCCGCGCTCGCCACCTCGGCCGTCCCCGGCCTGCAGGTGTTCGGTGCTCGCGGACACACCCTCGGCGAGGAGGGCGCGTTCACTTCGGCGGTGATCGCGAGCGAGGACGCCGAGCTCATCGTGCGGGTGCCGCGCAGCTCCGCGGCGGAGGTGCGGCAGTCCGCAGAGATGCTCGGGCTCGCCGCGCTCGCGGACGGTGCGCGGGACGAGCTGCCGTTCGCCGTGCCCGAGACTCTGGGGATGACCCGAGCGGGTGAGACGCGCGCGGTCGTGTCGACCTTCCTGCCCGGGGGCAGGATCAGGGTGACGGATCTGAGCGAGGACGCACTGCTCCTGCAACCCATCGCCGAGGCGATCGCCGCAATCCATCGCCTGCCGACCTCGCTCGTGCAGCAGGCCGGTTTGCCGACTCGCACCGCCGAGGAGGCCCGACAGATCGCCGCCCGCGTGGTCGAGCGCGCCGCGGAGACCCGGATGCTTCCCGACACGGTGCACGGGCGTTGGCTCGGAGTGCTGGGCTCGTCGCGATTCTGGGATTTCGCGCCGACGGTGATCCACGGGTCGCTCGATGCCGAGCAGTTGCTCATCGAGGACGACCGTGTCGTCGGCGTGCTGGGCTGGAACGAGCTCTCCGTCGGCGACGCGGCGCTGGATCTGACCTGGCTGCTGGGTGCCGGGCCCGAGATCCTCGAGCTGGTCGCCGCCCGCTACGCCGAGCAGAGCGGAACCGGGGGCCGCATCGAGATGCAGGCTCGCGCGCGTTTCTATCACGAGCTCGAGGTCGCGAAGTGGCTGCTGCACGGGATAGACAGCCACGATGAGGCGGTGATCGACGATGCGGTCTCGATGCTGGATCGTCTCGTCGATCGGCTATCGGGTTTGGGCGATCCGGTGCCGAGCCGGGTGGTCGCCTCCGCCGGAGAGGTCGAGCGCTTGCTCGAGGAGGTGCCGGAGGTCGTGGAGGATCCGCGGTCCGAGACCGCCGAGTTCGAGTCGTTGGACGAGGATCGGGTCTTCACC
>CAMFIY010000180.1 GCA_945952575.1 uncultured Leucobacter sp. | reverse complement strand
GAGCGGGCGCAGGCGTCGGCGCGGGAGGCAGGCGTCGAAGGGACCCGGGACGGCGCCGTGCAGCGTGCGCTGTCCGTGCAGGCGTGCGCGTAGTTCCGCGGCGCGGGCGACCACGATGCCGAGCAGGACATCCGAGTGCCCTGAGATGAACTTGGTCGCCGAATGCACGATCAGGTCGGCCCCGTGCTCGAGCGGTCGTTGTCGGAGAGGTGTCGAGAAGGTGTTGTCGACGGCGACCATGACTCCGCGTTCCCGCGCCGCCGAGATCAGCTCGGGCAGATCGAGGACGTCGAGCAGCGGATTGGTCGGAGACTCGAGCCAGAGCAGATCCGCGCCCTCGAGCGCCGCAACCGTACCCGCGATGTCCGTCGGATCCACTTCGCGGAGCTGCAGGGCGCCATCGGCGTGCAGCTGACGCGCCAGGCCGATGCTGCCGTTGTAGGACGTGGCCGGAACGACCGCGACGCCGCCGACCGGGACGAGCGACAGCGCCGCCGCGACCGCGGCCATGCCCGAGGCGTAGGCGAGGGCCGGGATCCCGGATCCCTCGAGCTCGGCGATCGCCGATTCGAGGGGCTCCCAGCTCGGATTCGAGAAGCGGGCGTAGACGCGCTCCCCCGCCTCCGGCGTCGCCTCGCCCACGAAGGTCGAACTCAGCGCGATCGGCGGATTGAGCGGCGCGTCCGGTGCACGATCCGGCCGTCCCAGCGCGACGACGGACGTGCTGAGACGGGCCTCGGACGCACTGGTCATGGTCGGCGTCAGAAGGGCAGCAGCGGGTCGAAGGCGATCGCCAGCGACAGCAGGGACAGATAGGCGATCGAGCCGTGGAACACGCGCATGGGCTTGCCCTCGTGACCGCGGATCGCGCTGCCGTAGAGCCGGTGCGCCTCGAAGATGAAGTAGGCCCCGGTCAGGAGCGCGACGATCGTGTAGACCCACCCCATGCCGGCGACCGGGATCAGCAGCAGGCTCGAGGCGACGGTGGCCCACGTGTAGAGGATCACCTGCAGGCCCACGGTGGCGCGCCCCCGGACGACACCGAGCATCGGCACGCCCGCCGCGGCGTAGTCCTCGCGGTACCGCATCGAAAGCGGCCAGTAGTGCGCGGGAGTCCAGAGGAAGATGATCAGGAAGAACACCCAGGCCGGCCAGCCGAGATCGCCCGTCACGGCGGCCCAGCCGATGAGCACCGGGAAGCATCCGGCGATACCGCCCCAGATGATGTTCTGCTCGCTGCGGCCCTTGAGCCACATCGTGTAGACCACGACGTAGGTGAAGATCGCCGCGGCGCTGAGCGCGGCTGCGATCCAGTTCGTCGTGGCCCACAGCCAGACGATCGACAGGATGCCGAGCGCCCAGGCGAAGATCAGCGCGTTCCGATCGGAGATCTCGCCGGTGACGAGCGGACGCTTGTTCGTCCGCTTCATCAGCCGGTCGGCCTCTCGATCGATGTAGCAGTTGAACGCACCGGCCGATCCCGCGCTCATGGCGCCGCCGATCAGGGTCGCCAGAACCAGCCAGAGGTTCGGCAAGCCGTGTGCGGCGAGGATCATCGCGGGCACCGTGACGACGAGCAGCAGCTCCATCACGCGCGGCTTGGTCAGCGCGACGTATGCGGCGAGGGTGCGTCGGACGCCCCGTTTCCGGGTGCTCGGATCTAGCTGGAGGGCGGAATCAGTCTGAGCAGACACACCTCTATGCTATCCGTTCCCGGGGTAGGCTTGACCACGGTGCGCATACGCAGCGGCGTGTGCGCTGATCCCCATGTAGAGAGGCTGGGCATTGGCGAACGAACTGGAGTGGAACGAGCTCGACGACCGTGCGGTCGATACGGCACGCGTGCTGGCGGCCGACGCGGTCGAGAAGGTGGGCAACGGCCATCCCGGCACCGCTATCAGCCTGGCTCCCGCGGCCTACCTGCTCTACCAGCGCGTCATGCGCCACGATCCGCGCGACACCCGCTGGCTGGGTCGCGACCGCTTCATCCTCTCCGTCGGCCACAGCTCGCTGACCCAGTACGTGCAGCTCTACCTCGGCGGATTCGGGCTCGAGCTCGAGGATCTCGAGGCGCTTCGCACCTGGGGCTCGAAGACTCCCGGCCATCCCGAGTACGGCCACACCGCCGGGGTCGAGATCACGACCGGCCCGCTCGGTCAGGGTCTCGCCTCCGCCGTCGGGTTCGCCTACGCCCAGCGCTACGAGCGCGGGCTCTTCGATCCCGAGGCGGCGCCGGGGAGCAGCCCCTTCGACCACCGCATCTACGTCCTCGCCGGCGACGGCGATCTGCAGGAGGGCGTCACCGCGGAGGCGGCCTCGCTCGCCGGGCATCAGGAGCTCGGCAACCTGATCGCGATCTACGACGCGAACCAGATCTCCATCGAGGACGACACCGACATCTCGTTCAGCGAGGACGTGCGGAAGCGCTACGAGGCCTACGGCTGGCAGGTCATCGAGGTGGATTGGCGCGGCACCGGCGACGCGGCCGCATACGTCGAGGATCTGCCCGCGCTGGACGCGGCCATACGCTCGGCTCAGGCCGAGACCGGCAAGCCGAGCCTCATCATCCTGCGCACCATCATCGGCTGGCCCTCGCCGGGGAAGCAGGACACGGGCGGGATCCACGGATCCGCCCTCGGAGCCGAAGAGCTGGCCGGCCTCAAGCGCGCGCTCGGTTTCGATCCCGAGCAGCACTTCGCCGTCGCACCCGAGGTGATCGCCCACACCCGCGCGCTTGCGGATCGCGCCGCCGCGGATCGCGCCGAATGGCAGTCGGCCTTCGACCGCTGGGCCGGCGCGAACCCGGAACGCAAGGCGCTGCTGGATCGTCTCGAGACGGGCGAGCTGCCCGACGAGGCGCTGGACGCGCTGCCCGCTTTCGAGGCCGGCGGCAGCGTCGCCACCCGCGCGGCCAGCGGCAAGGTGCTGAACGCGCTCGCGCCCGTGCTTCCCGAGCTGTGGGGCGGGTCCGCCGACCTCGCCGGTTCGAACAACACGACCATCAGCGGGGCGGCCTCGTTCGTACCCGCGCATCACTCCACCAAGGCGTGGACCGGCAATCCCTACGGCAGGGTCATGCACTTCGGCATCCGCGAGCACGCGATGGCGGCGATCCTGAACGGCATCCAGTTGCACGGCAGGACGCGCAGCTACGGGGGCACGTTCCTCCAGTTCGCGGACTACATGCGCCCCGCGGTGCGCCTCGCCGCGCTCATGGACATCCCCAGCGTCTTCGTCTGGACCCATGACTCGATCGCACTCGGCGAGGACGGTCCGACGCATCAGCCGATCGAGCACCTGGCGGCCCTGCGCGCCATCCCGAACCTCGCGATCGTCCGCCCGGCGGACGCCAACGAGGTGTCTGTGGCGTGGCATGAGATCCTGACCCGCCACGACGGGCCGACCGGTATCGCGCTCACCCGTCAGAACGTCCCGGTGTTCCCGCGCGGCATCGTGGACGGCGCCGACAGCGGCTTCGGCAGCGCCGAGGGCGTGCGTCGCGGCGCCTACGTGCTCGCCGACTCCCCCACCGGCTCGATCGACGTGCTGCTGATCGCGACCGGCAGCGAGGTGCAGCTGGCGGTCGAGGCCCGCGAGGCGCTGGCCGCCGAGGGCATCGGTGCGCGCGTCGTCAGCGCACCGTCGCTGGAGTGGTTCGCCGAGCAGAGCCCCGAGTACCGCGAGGAGGTGCTGCCCGCGTCTGTCACCGCCCGGGTCAGCGTCGAGGCCGGCATCGCCCTCGGCTGGCGCGAGATCGTCGGAGATCGAGGCCGCTCGGTGTCGATCGAGCATTTCGGCGCCTCGGCGGACTACGAGACCCTGTTCCGCGAGGTCGCGATCACGAGCGAGGCCGGCGTCGCGGCCGCTCGCGAGTCGCTCGCGGCCTGATCCCGCCCGACGCCCGATATCTCGATTTCCCACAGCTCGACACGAAGGACCTTGAATAGATGAGCAACGAACGCACCGCAGCACTCAGCGCCGTCGGCGTCAGCATCTGGCTCGACGACCTCTCGCGCACCCGCATCGAGAGCGGCGAACTGGCCGAGCTGATCGAGTCGCACGACGTGGTCGGAGTGACGACCAACCCGACGATCTTCGCGGGTGCCATCGGCGGCGGCGCGGGATACGGTGAACGGATCGCCGACTGCGCGGGCCGCCGCCTGGACGCGTCCGCGACCATCATCGAGCTCACGACGGCCGATGTCGCCGACGCCTGCGACGTGTTCTCGGGAGTGCATGCGGCGAGCGACGGCCGTGACGGCCGCGTCTCGATCGAGGTCGAGCCCGGACTCGCCCGGGACACCGAGGGCACGATCGCGCAGGCGAAGGCGCTGTGGGCGAAGGTCGACCGCGAGAACGCCATGATCAAGATCCCCGCGACGGTCGAGGGTCTCGAAGCGATCTCCGCCACCATCGGAGCGGGCATCAGCGTCAACGTCACGCTGATCTTCAGTCTCGAGCGCTACCGCGAGGTCATCAACGCCTACCTGGTCGGCCTCGAGCGGGCTCGCGCCGCCGGCCACGACCTCGCGAAGATCCGCTCGGTGGCCTCGTTCTTCGTCTCCCGTGTCGACACCGAGATCGATGCCCGGCTCACCGCCGTAGGCACCCCCGAGGCCCTCGCGCTGAAGGGCAGGTCGGGCGTCGCCAATGCGCGCCTCGCCTACGAGGTCTACGAGCAGTCCTTCTCGAGCGAGCGCGCCAAAATGCTGCTCGAGCTGGGCGCCCACGCGCAACGCCCGCTCTGGGCCTCGACGGGTGTGAAGGATCCCGCGCTGCCCGACACGCTGTACGTGACCGAGCTCGCCGCTGCCGACACGGTGAACACGATGCCCGAAGCGACGCTGCGGGCGCTGGCCGATCACGGCGATGTGCACGGCGATGCGGTCTCCGGCAGCTACCTCGAAGCGAATCAGGTGCTCAACGCGGTCGACGGCCAGGGCATCGACTACGCGGAGGTCACCGCACAGCTCGAGGCCGAGGGCTTGGCGAAATTCGACGCCTCCTGGGCCGAGCTGCTCGAAACCGTGGAAACCGCTCTCGAGAACGCGCGATGACGCCCGTGGCTCCGAGGGTTGAGGTGAGCGTCGGTCTCAGCACCGGCGACGCCGCCCTGCGGCAGCTCGTGGCGGACCGCTTCGCCTCCCGTCTCTTCGCCCGGGATGCGACGCTCTGGGGAGAAGCCGCCCAGTCGGAGGCATCCGTTCGTCTCGGTTGGGTGGATGCGCACGTTCGCGGCGAGGCCGTGACGGCGGAGGCCGAGGCGCTGCGCGCCGAGCTCGCGCAACAGGGCGTCGATCGCGTGATCCTCTGCGGCATGGGCGGCTCGAGTCTCGCCCCCGAGGTGATCGCTGCCCGGAGTCACGCCCCCCTGATCGTGCTCGATTCGACGCATCCGGATCAGGTGCGCGCTGCATTGCAGGATCTCGAGCGCACCGCGGTCGTCGTGAGCTCGAAGTCCGGATCCACCGTGGAGACTCGCAGCCAGCTCGCCGCCTGCGAAGCCGCGTTCGGCGAGGCGGGCATCGCCCCGTCCGAGCGGATCATCGTCGTCACCGATCCCGGTTCCGCGTTGCAGGCCGATGCGGCCGTGCGCGGATACCGCACGTTCCTCGCCGACCCGGAGGTGGGCGGACGCTATTCCGCGTTGACCGCCTTCGGAATCGTCCCATCGGTCCTCGTCGGAGCCGACATGCGCGCAGTGCTCGCCGAAGCGAGCAGTGCGGCCGGGATCCTGAGCAGCGACGAGATGTCCAACCCCGCCCTGCAGCTGGCCGCGGCTCTCGCCGCGGCGCTGCCGCAGCGCTACCTGTGCGGCGTGTACACACGGAGCGCCGGCGAGGTCGATGCCGCCGCTCCCCCGCTTGCAGACTGGATCGAGCAGCTGGTGGCCGAGAGCACCGGCAAGGACGGGCGCGGCGTGCTGCCGATCTCGCTCGACCCGAGCGCACCCGAGCTGAACGGGCGCCTGCCTGCCGCGGAGCTGCTGGTCGAGCTTCGAGACGGCTCGAGG
>CAMFIY010000179.1 GCA_945952575.1 uncultured Leucobacter sp. | reverse complement strand
GAGGATGGTGGAACCCTGTGCCTTGAGCTCGCGGACGAGGTCGAGCACTTCGCCGACGAGCTGCGGATCGAGTGCGCTCGTGATCTCGTCGAGCAGCAGCAGTTCGGGATCCGTCGCGATGGCCCGGGCGATCGCCACGCGCTGCTGCTGACCGCCGGAGAGCCGGTCCGGGTATTCGCGCGCCTTGTCGGCGAGGCCGATCCGCTCCAGCAGCGCGAGCCCGGTGCGTTCCGCCTCGGCGCGAGGGGTGCCGAACACCTTGCGCGCGGCGAGTGTCACGTTGTCGAGCACGCGCAGGTGCGGGAACAGGTTGTAGTGCTGGAAGACGACGCCGATCCGGGCGCGCACGCGGTCGGAGTCGACGCGAGGATCGGTGATGTCCTCGGCTTCGTCCCCGGAATGCAGCAGGATCCGCCCGTCGTCGACCTGCTCGAGCAGGTTGATCGTCTTCAGCAGCGTGGACTTGCCCGAGCCGGAGGCGCCGATCAGTACTACCACCTCGTGCTCGGCCACCTCGAGATCGATGCCGTCGAGCACCGTCTGCTCGCCGAAGCGCTTCACCACCCCGTCGATGAACAGGATCGGTTCGGGGCGCTGATCCTGGGGGTTCATACGACGCCCCCGATCTGCTCGCGCTTCTGCGCTCGCGCGGCGACCGCATCGGTGATGCGGATGAACGGCCAGGCCAGGAGCACGAAGATCAGGCCGGCCACGACATAGGGCGTGAAATTGAAGCTCGAGGCCGCCTCGATCTGCGCGGCGCGCACCGCGTCGATCGCACCGAGCACCGAGATCAGGCCGACATCCTTCATCAGCGAGACGAAGTCGTTCATGAGGGCCGGCGTGACCTTGCGGACGGCCTGCGGCAGGATGACGAGGCGCAGCGTCTTGGCGTGGCTGAGGCCCAGTGACCGGGCGGCGAGCCGCTGCGAGGGGTGCACCGCCTCCATGCCGGCGCGCAGCACCTCGGCCACGTAGGCCGAGTAGCAGAGCACGAGCGCGATGGTGCCCCAGACCTGGGCCGGCACGCGGCCGGTCAGTTGAAGCGCGGGGATCCCGAACCCGATCAGGTACAGGACGAGCAGCACCGGGATCCCGCGGAAGAGATCGGTGTAGCCCGCGGCGAGCAGCCGGAGCGGGGTGAAGACCGCGCCGCGCAGGGTGCGGGCGATGGCGATGAGCGTGCTCATGATCGCGACGCCGATCACCGAGAAGACCAGCACCTGCAGATTGAGCAGGAGCCCTGTGAGAATGCTCGGAAGGGAGTTCAGGGCGACCTGCGGGTCGAAGAAGGTGTCCCGCACGCGCGTCCAGCCCGGGCTGTTCACGAGCACCAGCACGATGACGGCGGCGAAGATCAGCGTGCTGACGACGCTGATCAGAATCGAACGCCGCCCGCGAGCGCGCCGGTAGGCGCGACGCTCGAGCTCGATCTGACTCGGCTCGAACGCGCGCCCCGGGCGCGACTCGGTGCTCGTCATCGGGTCACTTCAGGACGGGTGCGCCCTGATCCGCGATCCACTCGGCCGCGAGCTTGTCGAGCGTGCCGTCGGCGCGCAGCGCGTCGACCGCCTCGGAGACCTTCGGCGTCAGGCTCGACCCCTTCGGCAGCACGATGCCGAACTCGTCGCCGCCCTCGGCCGAGGGGAACTGGCCGACGATCACGCCGTTGTCGAGCTGCGCGTCGCGCACGTAGAACGCGCCGGGCAGGTCGGTGACCATCGCATCGATCTGGTTGTTCTTCAGCGCCGCGACCACGTCATCGACCGAGTTGAAGACCTGCAGCTTGCCCTCGCCGAGCTCCGCCTTGGCGACCGTGAGCGAGGTCGTGCCCGATGCGACGCCGACCGTCACGTCCTTGAGCGCGGCGACGGTCGTCGCCGAAGCCGCCGTCGACCCCTGGGTCGCGACCACGGCCTGCGTCGTGGTGAAGTAGGACGTCGAGAAGTCGACGGCCTTCTCGCGCTCGGGGGTGATCGAGAACTGCTGGAGGTTCAGGTCCCAGTCCTTCGGTCCCGGGGCGATGGAGGCCTCGAACGCGGCGCCGACCCAGACGACCTGATCCTTGGTGTAGCCCATCTTCTCCGCGACCGCGTAGGCGACGGCGGCTTCGAAGCCCTTGCCGCTGGCCGGGTCGTCGTCCAGCACCCAGGGCGCGTACGCGGGTTCGCCGGTCGCGACGGTCAGCTTGCCCTCGGTGACGTTGGTGATGGCGGGCGAATCGGAGCCCTGTCCGCCGTCGGTGCTCGCGGGCGATGCGCAAGCGGTCAGGGCGAGGAGTGCGGCGGCGCCTGCGGCGACGACCGCGCCGAAGCGGGTGAGGCGGGACATGGAGTCTCCTTGAGTCGAGGTGAGGGAGGGCGGTTCGGGATCCGGCCGCGCGACGGCGCGGGGCATCGTCCAATTCTATCCGCGGGAGGCGAGCCGTTCCGATGCCCCGTCATGGGGAGTCACGCAGCCGCGCGACACCTCGCGGTGCGGCACGCGGCGGGCGCAGGATCATGCCCGGCGGAAACGCTCCCTCCCGCCGATCAGCGTGCGTGCGCAGCGCCCGGCGCCCGCCTCGACGAGTTCCGCGAGCGCCTCGTCGCGATCCTTCGCCCGGACGTCGAAGAAGGCGAGGTCGGCGATCGCTCCGACCACCAGTTGCCCCACCCGCTTCTTGCCGACGTGCAGCCCCATGGCGCTCGCGCCGCCGAGCGTCGCCGCAGCCAGGAGGCGCTGGTGCAGATCCGCCTCGCCGTAGCCCTGCTGCCGGGCGACCCGGTACAGCATGCCGACGTCGGCCATCACGTCGAGCGATGGCGAGGAGGAGAGCGAGTCGGTGCCGACCGCGATCGGATTGCCCTCTCGCAGATAGTCCGCGACGGGCGGCATGTCGAGGCCGATCACCTCGTTGGAGCGCGGGCACAGGGCCACGCTGGTGCCGCGCGCCCGCAACAGCGCGCGGTCCGCGGCGTTCGCGTAGACGCCGTGCGCGATGTGGCAGTCCGGGCCGAGCACGCCGAGATGGTCGACGAACTGCGTCGACGAGACACCGATCCCGCGCGAACGGAGCGCGCGGAAGCTCTCGGCGCCGAGATCCGGCCAGGACTCGTGCCCCTCGCCCAGATCCCCCACACCGCGTTCGCGCTCCATGTGCGCCTCCGCCAGATGGATGTGGAGGCGAAGGCCCTCTTCGCGGACGATGTCGGGGATCTCGAGCAGCGGCTGCACCTCGAGCGAATAGGGTGCGTGCGGCGAGACCCCGCCGCCGGGGGGACGCGGGATCTCGCGCAGCTGGCTGCGCACCGCCTCTCGCTCCTCGACGGTCCAGTCGGCGTTGCTCTTGCCGATGACCTCCCAGTAGGCGATGCCGTGCAGCCGGGCATCGTGCAGCGCCGAGATCGCCTCGTGATCGGTCACGACGTCGGCGAGCGCGGTGGTGCCGGCCTCGATCGATCGCGCGGCGCCGTCCGCGGCGGCGGCGGCCCAGTCGTGATCCGGCCGGTCGTAGACCACCATGAAGGCGCGGCTCCAGTCCTCGAAGCCGTTGTAGTGCCGCTCCGAGACCTCGGCCATGTGGGTGTACTGCAGGTGCGTGTGCGCATTGACGAGGCCGGGCGTGATGACGCCCTCCCAACGCTCCTCGCGGAACGCGGCGCCCCGCTCCTCGAGCGCGGCGAGCACCCAGCGCCGATCGCCGACGTGCAGGATCCGCTTGCCCTTCACCGCCACCGCCCCGTCGCGGATCCGAGGGCTCGCTACCGGGAACACATGATCGGCGCTGTAGACGGTGATGCTCACAGATGAATTCTAGGAGGCGCGCACGTATCTCACCTCGCCGGCCACCACGGTGACCGACGTCTCGACCGAGATCAGCCGTTCGGCCGGGACCTCGAAGGGGTCGACCGTGCTGACCACCAGGTCGGCGCGCTCGCCCACCCGCACACGACCACCGCCTCCGAGCACGAGTGCGGCCGATCCGCCGGTGTAGGCGGCGAGCGCCTCGACCAGCGTGAGCGCCTGCGCGGCGTCGAGCACGGGCGGCGGAACATCCGGGGCCGGGGCGCCGGGAGCTGCGGGGAGCGAGCGGTTCACGGCGACGTGGATCGCGAGCCACGGATCGGCCGACGACACCGGCCAGTCCGAGCCCATCGCGAGCTCGGCACCCCCGTCGGCGAGACTGCGGAAGGGGTAGCTCCGCTGCATCCGCTCCTCGCCGATCGCCGCGGCGAGCCCGGGATCGGGCGAGGCCCAGAGCGCCTGCATGTTCGCCGTGATCCCGAGCGGACCGAACCGGCGCGCGTCCTCGGGCTGGACCATGGAGAGGTGCGCGATGTGGTGACGCGGACCCGCGCCGTTCGCGACGCGGGCCGCCTCGATCGCGTCGAGCGCGACCCGGATGCCCCGATCCCCCATGATGTGCAGATGCAGCGCGAAGCCCGCGGCGTCGAGCTGCCGCACCAGGGCACGGATGGCGGCTTCGTCGAAGTGCAGCTCTCCCGTGCCGGCGTGCGCGCCGGGACCGTGCTCGCAATAGGGCTCGAGCAGGGCCGCGGTGGCGCCGTGCGGCACCCCGTCGATCATGGCCTTCGCCGTCGAGGTGTCGAAGCCCGCGGCCGCGTTCGCCGCGCGAAGCCGCACGAAGCGTTCGACGAGCGCCGGCACGTCTTCGGCCCGCAGACCCGGTGCGATCCAGAGCGCGCCCGAGACCCGGCTCGGCAGCTCGCCGGAGGCGAGTCCGCGCAGATAGGCGCCGGTGCAGTCGGCCTTGCCGTTGTACTCGCCCAGGATCGCCTCGTGCCAGCCGGTCACGCCGAGCGTCCAGAGGTGCTCCTGCGCGTTGAGCAGGCCGGCGTAGACGGTCTCCTCGCTCGCCCCCGGGATGTGCCGCCCGACGAGCTCGGCCGCGGTCTCGTTCAGGTAGCCCGTCGGTTCCCCGGCCTCGTCGAGATGGATGTGCCCGTTCGGCGGCGCCGGGGTGTCCCGGTCGACCCCCGTGAGCTCGAGCGCGCGCGAGTTCACCCAGAGGGTGTGGTGCCCGGCGTCGCTCAGCGCGACGGGGCGATCGGGCACGATCGAGTCGAGCATCTGCCGGGTCGGGTGCGCGAAGAGTTCGTGGCTCCAGCCGCCTCCCGTGATCCACTCCTCATCCGTCGACGCCGCGGCTCGCGCGACCAGCTCGAGCGTCTCCTCGACCGACCGGGCTCCGGTCAGGTCGCAGCTGAGGCGCTCGACGCCCGCGAAGGCGGCGTGGGCGTGGGCGTCGACGAACCCGGGCAGGATCGCGCCGCCGGCGGCGTCGACGACCCGCGTCCCGGCGTCGCTCAGCTCGAGCACGTGCGCATCGTCTCCGACCCGGACGATGCGACCACCGGCGACGGCCACGGCGGTCTGCTCGGTGCGGACTCGACCGTCGAACACGCGCCCCCCGATGATGCAGAGGTCGGTGGTCGGGCGGTCGGATCCGTTCATGAGCGTTCTCCTCGGTTGCTGGGGGCGATGGTCGCGGTGAGCGCGGTCACGGTGTCGGTCACGGTCGGGATCGGCGTCGTCCGCGACGGCCGGCGTCGGCGGGGACGCCAGCCCTCGCGCGGGATGGAGTCGAGCAGCAGACGGGTGTATTCGGCCTGCGGATCGTCCAGGATCGCCGCGGCCGTGCCCTGCTCCTCGATCCGGCCCGAACGCATCACGAGCACATCGTCGCACAGGCGGCGGATCACGGTCAGGTCGTGCGTGATCATGAGCAGCGCCACGCCGGTCTCTCGGCGGATCGTGTCGAGCAGGGTCAGGATCTCCACCCGAGTGGTCACGTCGAGGGCGGAGACGGCCTCGTCGAGCACGAGAATCTGCGGATCGGCGGCGAGCGCCCGGGCGATCGCGACCCGCTGGCGCTGACCGCCCGAGAGCGCGCGCGGTCGGGAAGCGAGCAGGTGCTCGTCCAGGCGCACGGCGGCCATGAGCTCCAGAGTCCGCCGCTGCACGGCTTCACCCGTCTCATGGGGCCGGTGCACGCGGATCGCCTCGTTCAGGCACTGGGCGACGC
>CAMFIY010000178.1 GCA_945952575.1 uncultured Leucobacter sp. | reverse complement strand
CGCACGCCTGCACGGACAGCGCACGCTGCACGGCGCCGTCCCGGGTCCCTTCGAAGCCTGGCTCGCGCTCCGAGGCCTGCGCACGCTCGCCGTGCGGCTGGATCGAGCCGAGCAGACCGCGGGCGAGCTCGCGCGTCGGCTTCAGGATCGCCGGGAGATCTCCCGCGTGCGCTACCCGGGGCTCCCCGCGGATCCCGGTCACCGGCTCGCGGCCGCCCAGCTCGACGGCTTCGGCGCCGTGGTCTCGCTCGAGTTCGGCGGGGGAGCGGCTCAGGCCGAGGCGTTCGTGCGCGCGCTCGAGCTCATCACCCCGGCCACGAGCCTCGGAGGCGTCGAGACGCTCGCCGAGCGCCGCCGCAGACAGCCGTCGGAGCCGATCCAGGTGCCGGAGTCGCTCGTGCGCCTGAGCGTCGGCATCGAGCATGTCGAGGATCTCTGGTCGGATCTCGCGCAAGCGCTGGATCGCTGCGCTGCGGCATAGACGCCCGGCATCGGCCGCTCGGGACTGTTCGCCGGGAGGCTCCCGCTCCTCTCGCGTTCTCGGATAGCATCCACAGCATGACCCTGAAACGCCCGGCCACCGCAGTCTTCGCTCTCGCACTCGTGACGACGCTCTCCGCACCAGCCGGGCCGGCTACGGCCGTCGAGCCGAGTTTCGACGGGTCCCTGCCCTATGCGGTCACCACCGGAGGCGTCGAACCCTACGGGCTCGCTGCGTCCGCCGACGGCGAGCATCTCTATGTCAGCAACCTCGGGTCCCCCGCCTTGCAGGTGATCGACACGGCAACGGCGACGGTGGTCAACTCCGTGCCGCTCGCGAGCGGAGGCTCCGGCGTCGCGGTGGACTCCGACGGCAGGGTCTGGGTCTCGCAGCGGGACGCCGACCGGATCAGTCTGATCCCGGATCCGCTGTCGGACTCGCCCGAGGTGCACGACATGTCGCTGCCGGTCAGCAGCAGACCCGAGGCAATCGCGCTCTCGCGCGACGGCGCGGAGATCTACGTGGCGGAACCGGGGCTGAAGCAGGTGCAATCCGTGAGCACGAGCAACGGGGATGTCCTCGGCACCACTCCGAGCGATGCGTTCACGGTAGGGCCTGCCGGGATCGTGGTCGCCGCGGATGGCTCGGTGTGGACGGGTGGAGGCGGGATTACGGCGTTTTCCGCCGATCTGGTTGAGGAGCTCGAGCTTCACGATATGCGGGATGACGATTTCGCCGGCTGGCCGACGCTGAGCCCCGAGGGATACGAGGTGTACTTCGGCCGTTCCTCGTCCATCGACAAGATCGACGTGGTGGACCGCACGCGCGTCGGTACGATGCAGGCGGCTGATTCCGGCGTCGGCCCCGATGGCGATACCACAGTCCTCGGTGCGCACATCAGGCATCTTGCGCTCACGCCCGACGGGCAGACGCTCTACGCGGCCGGAGACGACTATCAGTGGCGCGCCAGGGTCGAGATCGGTCGGGCGCTCGTCGGCGACCACTCGGCCTACTCGCTGCTCCGGGGTCCGGTCGCCAACGGCGCGGACACCGCAGAAGTGGGCAACTGGCAGTGGAGCAACCAGATGCTCGTCGTCGGAGACGCACTGTGGACCGCATCCGATGGAACGAACTTCGACGGCACGATCGTGCAGCGCGATCCGATCGCACCGCGGATCTCGGCGCTCACGGTGGGGAAGGTCTACGTCCGCGACTCTGCAGCCATCTACGGATCCGGCCTCGCCTCCGCGAAGGTGTACCTGGACGGCACGGCGGTCGCTCTGACCGACAGCTCATTCTCCAAACTCACCTTCGTCCTTCCCGCATACAGAACGGCGCATACGGTCAAGGTGACACTGACCACATCGAGCAGCGGCACGACGCCGGTGAATGCCGGCTCGCTGAACTACGGCTTGCGCGGTCTGACGAAGTCCCGGCCGAGCATCGTCGGCAAGCTCAAGGTCGGCAGCACGGTGAAGGTCAGCCGTCACACCTGGACCTCGGGCACCGGCTTCACCTATCAGTGGTACGCGAACGGCAAGCGGATCTCCAAGGCGACCAAGTCGAGCTACAAGATCTCGAGCAAGTACGTGGGCAAGCGGCTGACGGTCGCGGTCACCGGCAAGAAGACGGGCTACATCACCGCCAAGGTGGCATCGAAGTCGAGTGCGAAGATCTCCCGACGCTGAGCGCGGCCGGCGGAACTACTCCGCGGATCGCTTCGGAAGCGTGAGACCCCTGAAGTAGTCGGGTCGCATCCGTCTCCAGACGAGGAGCAGCACGAACCCGATCACCAGCGCCCCGACTCCGACGACCGCCTCGGCGCCGATCCCGAATATCGTCACATCGCGCCCGTTCGAGTCCTGCAGCCAATCCGGTGCGGAGAACTGGATCAGACCGTAGACGAACGCTGCCGTGAGCATGAGTCCGCCCGCGAGGGGGAAGATCCCGCGCATGATGAAGTTGCGCGGCGACGAGGTGACGGTCCTGCGGTAGTACCAGAAGCACGCGAATCCGGTGAGCCCGTAGTAGAAGGCGATCATGAGGCCGATGGATCCGATCAGCGCGCTGAGGAGATTGGCGCTTATCATCGTGAAGACCAGGTAGAACACCGCTGAGACGAGGCCCATGGCCACGGTCGACCAGGTGGGTGTTAGGAACCTCGGATGGATGCGCGCGAACCGCTCCGGGATGGCCTTGTAGACCGCCATCGAGAGCGCGGTGCGCGCGGTGGGCAGGATGGTCGTCTGCGTCGAGGCGGAGGCGCTGGTGAGGATGGACGCGGAGAGCAGCAGCATCCCGATGTGCCCGATCACGCTGTTCCCGAAGAGTGCGGGGCCGATCGCCGAGAACACGTCGTCCGCGTTGTCCGGATTGCCGAGCCCGATGCCCCGGGTGCCCACGCCCGCGAACGCCACCGCGGCCATCGTCACCAGCGCATAGGTGGCCAGGAGCAGGAAGGTGCTGATCACCGCGGCGCGCCCGGGGGTCTTCGAAGGATCCTCGGTCTCCTCGTTGACGGAGACGGCGCTGTCCCATCCCCAATAGATGAACACGGCGACGAGGATCGCCGGTGCGATCGCCGAACCGAAGTCGAGTGCGAACGGATTGAACCAGGCGAGGCTCGGCTTGATCGAGTAGCTCTCACCGGTGCCCGTGTAGACCCGCACGAGCGCGAACACGGAGAAGAGGATGAGCACGAGCACCTCGATGCTCAGCAGCACCTGCTGGATCCGGGCGGAGAGCTCGATGCCGCGATAGCAGATGAACGTCATGACGGCGATCCAGCCGAGTCCCGCCACCGTCGACCACAGCACGTCGGAGGAGAGGTGGGCGACGCCGGGAACGCCGAGCTCACCCAGGAACGTGAACGAGTAGGACCCGGCGATCTGGGCCAGATTCGCCATCACGATGACGTCGGCGACGATGATGCCCCAGCCGCCCATCCACCCGGTGAGCGGCCCGAAGGCTCGCGTCGCCCAGGTGAAGGTGGTGCCGCAGTCGGCCTCGGCCTTGTTCAGCTCCTGGTAGGCCACCGCGATCAGATACATCGGCACGAAGGCCAGGAGCACGATGCCCACCGAGTGAACCCCCGCGAGCAGCGCGCCGCCGCTCGCGACGATGAATCCGAGACTCGCCGCAAGGCTGTAGGCCGGCGCCGTGGAGGCGACGCCGACGACGATGCTCGAGACCAGTCCGAGCGAGCCCGCCTTGAGCCCCTTCGCTTCGACGTTGTCCGTCAGCGGTGAAATCGAGGTCGACATGGGAACCACTTCCTACTCCTCGTCCGAGGGCAGTCATCCTGGCCTCCGCTCATGATCTGAGATGAGCGAACTGTCAACTGGATGAGATGGCAGCAGTCTAGGCAGCCTCGCTTGGGGCGACAAGCGGGTTCGGCTTGGGGTTTCTTGAGCGTTCAGGAAACTCGAAACCGGGGCGGTCCACGGTGCCGCTGATCTTCGCTCCCTACGCCCGGGAGCTCGCGTCGGCCGGACGCTTGAGCCGCAGGACGACGACGGTCATCGCGGCGGCGGTGAGAGACGCGAGCACCATGTGCACGCCGACCGCCAGCGGAGGCAGCCCGCTGCGCGCTTGATAGATGCCGACGGCGACCTGGACGCACTGCACGGCGAGCAGCGCGGTGAGGGAAGCTGCGGGGGCGAGCCCGCCGCGTCGCGCCCAGACCAGCAGCACGACGGTGAGGAGCACGAGCAGATAGCCGGGCCAGGCGTGGATGTGCGCCAGCAGGGACGCGTCGAAGCCGTCGCGCTGCACGTTCGCGTCGCCGGAGTGGGGGCCGGCACCGGTGGTCAGCACGCCCACGATCACGGTCACCGCGAGCACCAGGCTCGTGACATGGGTCAGGATCGCGAATCCCCTCGGCACCGATCGTTCGCGCGGTCCCGGAACCGTCCGCATCCGCACGAGGAACGCAGCCGTGAGGCAGACCAGCACGAGGGAGACGACGTAGTGGAAGCCGACCAGATTCGCGTTCAGGTGCAGCCAGACGATCACGCCGCCGACCACCGCCTGCACGAGGATCCCCGCGAACACGACCCAGCCGAGCACGAAGAGATCGCGGCGCTCCCGTCGGACCCGCCACAGCAGGACGAGGACCAGCACGGCGACGATGCTCAGTACGCCGGTCATGGTGCGGTTGCCGAACTCGATGAGCGAGTGATAGCCCAGCTCCGAGGTCGGCACGAGCGACCCGGGAGTGCAGAGCGGCCAGGTCGGGCAGCCGAGGCCCGAGCCGGTGAGTCGGACGGCGCCACCGGTGCCGATGATGATCACGTTGACCAGGAAGGACAGCCAGGCTGCGAACGGGAGCAGCCGGGGGAGCGGGGTGGCGGGGGCGGCACCGGCGCGGTCGATCACAGGAGTCCTTTCGCTCAGAGCGCATAGCTCGGGCACACGCATGTCGCTGACTTTTTCAGAGCAAGTCTGTAGACTGGTGCATTGATGCTCAGCGGTTTGACGCGCGAGCGATCCGGGCGCTTCGACGCCCACACTACTGCACCGCTGCAGGGAACCGGATGTGCGCCCCGCCTTCGCGTGCAGGCCGGTTCCCGCCGCGATGACTGAACAGTCAAGACGAACGAGGGAATGGAACTATGCCAGAGGTGCTGATCGACCGGCCCGAGCTCGAAGGGCTCGGCGTCTACGAGTTCGGCTGGCACGACGCCGACGAAGCGGGCGCGGCAGCCCAGCGCGGCCTGAGCGAGGCCGTCGTTCGGAACATCTCGGGGCTCAAGAACGAGCCCGAATGGATGCTGCAGCGTCGACTCAAGGCCCTCCAGATCTTCGGCCGCAAGCCGATGCCGACCTGGGGCGCCGATCTCTCGGAGATCGACTTCGACAACATCAAGTACTTCGTGCGCTCCACCGAGAAGCAGGCCACCAGCTGGGAGGAGCTGCCGGAGGAGATCAAGGAGACCTACGAGCGCCTCGGCATCCCGGAGGCCGAGCGTCAGCGCCTCGTCGCCGGCGTCGCCGCGCAGTACGAGTCCGAGGTCGTCTACCACCAGATCCGAGAGGATCTCGAGGCCCAGGGCGTGCTCTTCCTCGACACCGACACCGCGCTGCGCGAGCACCCGGAGATCTTCCAGGAGTACTTCGGCACCGTGATCCCCTCCGGCGACAACAAGTTCGCGGCACTCAACACCGCGGTGTGGTCGGGCGGATCGTTCGTCTACGTGCCGAAGGGCGTCCACGTCGAGATCCCGCTGCAGGCCTATTTCCGCATCAACACCGAGAACATGGGCCAGTTCGAGCGCACGCTGATCATCGCCGACGAGGACAGCTACGTCCACTACATCGAGGGCTGCACGGCGCCGATCTACAAGAGTGACTCGCTGCACTCGGCCGTCGTCGAGATCATCGTGAAGAAGAACGCCCGCGTGCGCTACACGACGATCCAGAACTGGTCGAACAACGTGTACAACCTGGTCACCAAGCGCGCCGTCGCCGAGGAGGGCGCCACCATGGAGTGGGTCGACGGCAACATCGGCTCGAAGGTCACCATGAAGTACCCGTCGATCTACCTGA
>CAMFIY010000177.1 GCA_945952575.1 uncultured Leucobacter sp. | reverse complement strand
GGCCGGGCTCGCCGCGCTCGGCGAAGGGATCGGCATGGCCGAGGCGGGCTACGTGATGCCGCCGGCGGACGCCGTGATCTCGGGTGTGGATCCCAGAAGCGGTCAGCCCTTCATCAACCAGGTGTTCTTCGCCTCGTCCGGCGGCGGCGCCGCGCCGAATCAGGACGGCTTCCTCTGCTTGGGGCACGTCGGCGCGGCCGGCGTGGTGCGCCGCGAGGGCGTCGAGATGGCCGAGATGCGCTTCCCGTTCCGGATCGAGACGCAGCGAGTGCTGCGCGACAGCGAGGGCGCGGGCGCGCATCGCGGCGCGCCGGGCAACCTGGTCGAGTACACGCCGGTCGGCGCGGAGCTGCGCGTGATCTACAGCGCGGGCGGCTACCTGAACCCCGCGAAGGGGGTGCGGGGCGGCGGAGACGGCGGCCGCTCCTCGGCGGCGCTGCGCGGACCGGACGGCGCCGAGCGCGAGTTGCCGGCCGACGGCGACGTGCTGCTGCAGCCCGGTCAGACGATCATCTCGCGGGCGTGCGGCGGAGGCGGCTACGGGTCCCCCTTCGAACGGGATCCGATGGCCGTGCTCGAGGACGTGCGCAACGAGTGGGTGTCGCCCGAGCGGGCGGCCGAGGTCTACGGGGTCGCGGTCACCGCGGCGGGGGGCGGCGTCGAGCTCGACGCGGATCGGACCCGTGAGCTGCGTGCCGCCGCCGTTCCGAGCGCCACCGTTCCGAGCGCCCCGGTTCCGAGCGGAGCCGGGCGATGACCGCCGCCGGCGGGCTCCGCGCGGAGCGCGTCGCCGAGCTGCTCGACCAGGAGCGCGAGGTCTACCGCCGCAACCACCCGGGCAGCGAGCGCGTGCACCGCGAGGCGGATCACCTGCTGGGCGGCGTGCCCTTCCACTGGGTGAACGCCTATGCCGTGCCGTTCCCGCTCGCCATCGCGCAGGCGGACGGGGCGCATCTGGTCGATGTCGACGGCAACGCGTACCACGACTTCGGGCTCTCGGGCACGGCCGCGATGGGCGGGCACCACGGATCGGTGCTGCGCGACATCATCGTCTCGGATGTGCCGGGGCCGGGCGTGGTCACGGGATGGACCACCGAGGACGCCGGCCCGGTCGGCGCCCAGCTCGCCGAGCGCTACGGGCTGCCGCGCTGGGAGCTCGCCCTCTCGGCCACCGAGGCAAATCGTGCGGCGATACGTCTGGCGCGCGCCATCACCGGCCGGCCGATGCTCGTCGCGTTCCGCGGCGCCTATCACGGCTCGCTCGAGGAACTGCACGCGGCCGCTCCGGGCAGCGCCCCGGCTGCGGGCGACGCGGTGCGGATGCTGCGCTTCAACGATCCGGGCGAACTGGCCGCAGCGCTCGCCGACGAGCAGGTGGCGGCGGTGATCGCGGAGCCGGCGCTCACCAACGGCGGCGGCGTGGCCCTGCCCGATCCCGAGTTCGCGGCGGCGCTGAACACCCTGACGAAGCGGCACGGGACGATCCTGATCGTCGACGAGACCCAGTCGGGCGCTGCGGGCTACCGCGGCGCGGGTCACGAGTTCGGGCTCGAGCCCGACTTCCTGACGCTGGGCAAATCGCTCGCGGCCGGGCTTCCGATCGGTGCGCTCGGCATGCGCGAGGAGCTCGCCGATGCCGCCGCGCGCGTGCTCGAGGTGCACCCCGGCGGCCCCTGGTCGCTCGCCGGCTACGGGGCGACGGTCACGGCGGGTCCGCTCACCCTCCGGGCGGCGCGGAGATACCTGAGCGAGGTGATGACGCCCGACGCCTACGACCGGATGAACCAGCTCTCGCAGGAGCTCTCGGTGCGGCTCACGCAGGCGATCGCGCGGCTCGAACTGCCCTGGCGGATCAGCTCGCTCGGCGCGATCCTCGGCCTCTCGTTCCGCGAGGAGCCGGTGCGCGACGGCGAGGGCGCGCGGGCGCCCGATCCCGTGCCGGGGCTCCGCGACTACCTGTTCATCGCCCTGGTGAACCGCGGCGTGCTCGTCGGCAATCTGGGCGGCTACATCGTGGTCAGCCCGACCAACACGGAGCGGGACATCGATGCCGTCGTGCATGCGTTCGAGGAGGCGGTGCGCCAGCTGCGCCTGCCCTAGTTCCGCGTAGCGAGGTCGATGGTTGGCTGTCCAATCGCGGGAGGCTCATCGAGGAATGTCACGTCTTGCGCATGTAGTTCATCTGAAGCGGCAAGTTCGAACTGACCGAGGTGCCGGATGCGCAGGATCCCGAGAGGGCGGAGCTATGAAACATGCGCCACCTTCCTCGTGGTCGTGAGCAGGTTCTCCACTGTGCATCTTTTCGGTGCAACGGTATTGCTTTATCAATGGATTGCCTAAGCGCCAGGTGACTGGTGGTCGAAGTTCGAGATGTTCCTGCGTGGATAGGCAGCGCGTTTGAAATACATCGTCAGGCGCGCCTAAGTAAACACGGGTTCTACTCAGCTCTCATTTTGTTCCTTTTGAGTGCGTAGCGGGAACCGCTCCTCGTGCCCGGCGACGCATGCGCTGTGGCCGAAGAGCCTGCCGAGGCGCGGTGGAGTCGATCACCAGGTCGGATGTTAGGTCGCCGTCTTTTGTTTTTCTGAGGATATTTTGAGGAATTGTCTTATAAATTTCCATCGAAAAGAATACTCTGAACAAGGAATGCAAGAAATATGCACTTCTTAGATGTGGTTGCCGATATTTGAGTTCAAAGGAGAACTGCCTTGACGCATAGGTATTTTTGTCGGTCCTTCGCTGTTGTGAGCGTGTTGTCTGTCTTGAGCGCGACGCTTGCTTCCCCGGCATTGGCGAGTCAAAGCACCGCAACTGCCGGTACGGGCTGGGAACGCAGTTCCACGATTGCCGACGTGTATCAGGGCGTTAGGTTCATGGACGATGGCTGGGTTGAGTATCCTTCCATCCTTCAGAATGACGTCGTCGCGAATCTTGCGGAACGGATTGAGCTTCGCAAGGTTCAGGGGGCCCACGATGGAAGCGGCTGCGTGTTCGAAGGATCTGACGAGTCAGATGTGACTGCAGGGATAGTGACCTATTCCTCAGAAGTCGCCTTCAATGTGGGTACCTGCCAGGCCGAGTACCTCGACGCTGAGTTCACACGTGAGAACATCGCACAAGCCGCGAGTGAAACAGGCGATGCCGGGCTTGATCTGTCTGAAGGCGATACAGAGGAAAGCGATGCATCGGTGAACATGGAACCGACGGACCCAACATCCACAGGCGGCACGAAGACATATACGGCACATCACAAGGCGATGACCCGAGATCCGATCCAAATAATCACATCGAGCACAGCCACGAAGCTCACGTGGAATGTGGCTAGCTCCTTTGTCACCGGGTATGTTGCGAACCGCAAGTGCGATCAGTACGGTGCGAGTGGCTGGGTCAATAGCTCATGTGTGAAGACCGATGGGTGGGTGACGATAGGCGCTGTCTATACTGACGCTACGGGAAAGTTCAACAATCCAGTTTTCTGCAACTCCGTTGGGATTCTGACGGCCGGTGCTGCCTTTGCATTTGGAGGCTGGGGGACTACATACGCGAACCACTCGAAAACTCGCCTTGAAGGTCGTAGCAACGGGGTTGCATTGTGCGGTTACAAGATGAACAAGGCAGGTGGCTGCAATCTGCTGTTGAAGTTTGACTACGTGAAATCATGAACATGACAGTTTCGCCCTCGGCAAGAGGCGCCGGGATTCCAGTAGCGATCGTTGCCGGTGCGATCGGCCTCGCTCTCGGCTTCGGATGGTATTTCGCCCTTATCTATATCTGGCCGGTCTACATAGCCGTGGTAGCGCTGGCGGTGACACATGCGATCCTGGTACTGGCCCGGGGTATGCGTTGGCAAATCTGGATCATTGGGTTGTCTGCTGGACTCATTGCCGGTCTAGTGCTCAGTGGGATTGTGTATATCGGACTTGCTCTGTTCCAGCTTCTTTCGCATTGACTCGAGCTGGATCAGTGGGTGTGAATGTCGTGTTGTAAGGCGAGTAGTGGTGCTCTCATGAGGGTGGCTCCTCCGCTTCGCGGAATCCAGGTCTGGGTGCTCGGGGGCTATGCTCGGGCATCGCAGCGTGGACATGCGAGTGCATCGAGTGGGGTCAGGCTATCGCGAGCATCGGCTCATTCTGACTTTTCAGCCGTAGGCCCCGAGCGGGAATCGAACTCGCGGTACTCGTCTGAGGAAACGGCGCTCAACTCGCTGAACAACCTCCTTGGACATCACGTCGAGCTCGTCT
This sequence comes from uncultured Leucobacter sp., assembly GCA_945952575.1. Taxonomy (GTDB): domain Bacteria; phylum Actinomycetota; class Actinomycetes; order Actinomycetales; family Microbacteriaceae; genus Leucobacter. The sequence continues at coordinate 1,812 of CAMFIY010000177.1, read as the reverse complement.
CGGATCCCGCGCCTACTCCGCGAGCCGGGTCCAGGCCAGCCAGGCGATGAGGGCGTTGAGCCCGAGGCTCAGGACGATCAGCAGGTTGTCGTAGACGCCGCGGTAGGGCAGGCCGGCCAGGTTGAAGATCGCCAGCGCCGCGGACACGCAGACGGTGATCCAGCGCAGCTGCCCTGCGGGCACGAGCAGGGTGACCAGGATCATCGCGATCGGGACGACCATGATGCACGCGACGAGCGTCCACATCCATTCGGGGGCCGCGCGCCCGCCGATGCGGCCGGGCTCGGCGTGACCGGCGAAGATCCGGAGCACGTCGCCGAGCAGGTAGACGAGCATCAGACTGATCCAGGCGCCGGCGAGCACCACCCGGCTCCACTCCGCGCTCGCCGAAGTCATGGCGGTCATGGCGATCACCCGGCCTCTCCGCGCCCGAGGCCGGGAAGGATGACGAGGTTGCCCACCTTCCGGCCGGTGTCGATCCGGCGGTGCGCCTCCGGCAGCGCCTCGAGCCCGCCGAGCACCTGGCCGACCGGTGCGAGCCGGCCCGCCGCGAGCAGTTCGAGCAGCTCTCGGAAGGCCTCGCTCCGCTCGGGTGCGGCGCCCGCGATCACCCGTCCGCGGGCGCGGACGGTGTCGACGAGGTCCGCGACGGCGAGGATCACGGATCCGTGCGATCCGGCGAGTCGGAGCCCGTCGCTCCGGGAGATGTTGCCGACGGCGTCGAACACCGCGTCGAAGCGCTCGGCGAGACCCGCGACCGGCGTCTCGCGGTAGTCCACGACCCGATCCGCGCCCAGGGCGGTGACGAGCTCGCGGTTGACCGCACTGGTCACCGCAGTGACGGTCGCGCCCAGGATCGCCGCCAGCTGCACGGCGCTCGTGCCGACGGCCCCGGAGGCGCCGTTCACGAGCACCGAACCGCCCGGCCCGACCCCGGCGCGGTCGCGCAGGAAGTGCAGGGCGGTCGTGCCGCCGAACAGCACGGCTGCGGCGTCGGCGTGCGCGACCTCCGCCGGCTTCCGGGCGAGCGCCGTGGCCCGGACCACCGTGTACTCCGCGTGAGCGCCGAGCCGCATCCCGGTCATTCCCGCGACCTCGTCGCCGGGTCGCCACTCGCCGGATTCACCGCCGACCCGGTCCACGACGCCGGAGAACACGGCGCCGGGCACCTGCGCTCTCGGGCCGCGGATCCCGATCGCGAGGCGTCCGGGCAGTCGGAAGCCGCGGGGGAAGCGCCCGGAGCGCAGACGCGCATCGCCGGCCGTCACGGCAGCGGCCTCGACCCGGATCCGCACCTCTCCGGGGCCGGGCTCGGGTACCGGGACGTCGACGATGGATATCTGCTCCGGCGAACCGTATCGTTCGACGCGCGCTGCCTGCATCCTGATCTCCCTTACAGGTGTAAGTTTCTGACGGAAGAGTATCCTTACGGGCGTAAGAATGCAAGCAGGAGGGTGCCAGGTGCGGGAACCGCTGAGCTGGGAGCGGATCATGGCGGCGTCGGTCGCGGTCGCGGACCGCGGAGGGCTCGCCGCCGTGAGCATGCGGAACGTCGGCCGGGAACTCGGCGTGGAGGCGATGTCGCTGTACCACCACGTGGCGAGCAAGGAGGCGCTGCTCGACGACCTCACCGACTGGATCTTCGCGCAGATCGAGCTGCCCGGTGCCGGGGCCCTCTGGCGCGACGGCATGCGGGTGCGCTCCGCCTCGGCCAGGGCGGTGCTGACGGGGCATCCCTGGGCGCTCGGCCTGATCGACTCGCGGACGAACCCGGGGCCCGCCCTGCTGCGGCATCACGACGCGGTGATCGGG